>JAYEGG010000001.1:0-6566 GCA_034658995.1 Methanobacteriota archaeon
TGTAGAAATACGATTGTGTCAAGCGTGTTGGTCAGTACATCTTATGGTGCAGCGTGGTCGAACTTGCAGATGGGGGTTGTGGTGTGATAGGGCAGTTGGTTGGATAATAATGTCCCAAAGCCGGTTCTTATCAACCCTTTTTACCTGGGGTGTCTGTGATGATCCCCTCATAGTCTTTTGCTCGCTGTGTCAGTTCTTTGCGGGATTTTCTCTATTCTTCAGGCATTCATGTGCTCTCATATAAGGGCGTGATGGGTGGGGTGGGTTAAAATGTTGGGGGTTTGGGCTGTGCTGGGGAATATAAGCTACAGTATAAAAATAATACTTTTTAAATAGCTAAAACCGCTATCAGTAAATAGTCATTCCTAACTTCTCTTGTTTGTCATTTCTGCACTGCTCCATGATATAAAAACCAAACCCAAAAAAAGAAACAAAATATGGACGCGCCCACCGCGCCCATATCCTTGTGCACAGCTACTCAGTACTGTGTCAGATTGTACTTTGTCTTCATCTGCACGTATGAGTCCCAGTCCGTGATTTGGAGGAGTTCGGTCATCTCCTGCATTAGCGGTGCCCAGGTGTCGTCCCATTCTTCTGCCATGTTTCGGAGCCGTTTGAGGTCGTCGTCCCAGACCATTGCCTCTCGGTTGTCTTGCAGGCAGATGAAGAGTTTTGCAGCGCCTGCTTCGGTTTTGTCGTGCATGAAGTGTTCGATGCAGTGTTTTGTGTCCCAGCCTCGTGTTACCATTGTTTGGTCACCTCACCTGTCGTTGCTCTTGTGCATGTCGAAGCTCGGGTACTTGACGTCGTAGCGGTTGATCATGTACTCGACCCGGAATATGATGGCTTCTACTGCGCCTTCCGGGGTTCCGCTGTCGATTCTGCCTCGTTTGAAGACCTCGGGGTACCTGCGTTCGAGTTCCCAGATCCGGTCTTTGAACCCTTTGATGCTGGTTTCGCCTCGCATTGTTGAGAGGAACAGGTTGTTTGTTGCGAGCGTGCAGTCCGCCATGTCTGTGTCTTCCTCTGCCTCTGCGATTGCTTTTAGGCGGGATGCCCATTTGGAGCTTCGCTCGATTGTGTGGTAGACAAGATCCATGTCGCCGTAGATGGTCTCGAACTGGATTCTTGTGTGGCACGCATCAATCATCTTTCTGTATAGTCCTTCTGTTAGCATACGTATCACACTCCTGTTACTGCGTGTGCCGCTACTTCTGCCCACTGGTATACGTAATCGCCCGGTGCACAGAATAGCGCGATCAGCGCGATCACTGCGATTGCCAGCACAAAGACGTATGTGGATGGCTCAACGAACGCCTCGCCTTTTGGCTCGCCCCAGTACATCCGCATGACAACCTTCGCGTAGTAGTACACTGAGAGCGCCGAGTTCAGCACACAGATTATCGCGAGCCCGAGTAGCCCTGCCTCGATTGTTGAGAGGAAGAGCACGAACTTGCTCGTGAATCCGAAGAGTGGTGGGATTCCTGCGAGTGAACAGAGCAGTAGCGCAAAGAGGAGTGCCGTTATTGGAGCGCGTTTTCCAAGACCGTCGTAGTTGCTGACGTGGTTTGGGTCGTCGACCTTGTCTTTTGACAGGATCATGTATCCGATCGCTGCAACAGCGATGAATGCGGCAGCTTTTCCGATTGCATGTGAGAATGCGTGCATCAGCCCGCCTGTGACCGCGAGGTTCACAGCCGCGTCCGGTGCCTTGGCATATGCCACGACTACGAAGACGACCGCTATGTATCCTGCGTGTGCGATTGATGAGTATGCAAGCATGCGTTTGACGCTTGTCTGCACGACTGCAAGGATGTTACCAACTGTCATTGTCACGACCGCAAGGATCATGAATGCGATGTACCAGTCCAGTTTCATCGCAACAAGACCGATGATAAATACCCTGAATGCCGCGGCAAATCCCATCTTTTTTGATCCTGCCGCAAGGAGTGCTGACACGATCGATGGTGCGCCTTCGTAGGTGTCTGGTGCCCACATGTGGAATGGCACAAACGCCATCTTAAACCCGAAACCTGCAATGAGCATAACCATCGCAAGCAGTGCTGCAGGTGTTGCAGCCAGACCCGGGTTTGCAGCGAATGCTGCTGCTATCAGGTCGATGTGCGTTGCTCCTGTGAGTCCGTAGATGTACGAGATGCCGAATACCAGGAGTGACGAGGATAACCCGCCGATCAGGAAGTATTTCAGCGCAGCCTCGATCGACTTCGGATCGCGTTTGTCAAATCCAGCCATCGCATAAGTTGCGATACTTGCCAGTTCAAACCCGATGAAGAGTGTAAGCAGGTCCTTTGACATGGCAACAACCATCATACCGACGGTTGCAAGCAGCATCATCGAGTAGAACTCGTCCTGACGCGGATGCTTTCCGTAGCCTTCCAGTGCTGCGATACACACGATGACTCCTACAATCAGGAACATCGCGTTGAAGATCTGCGAGAACGGATCGACCACGATCGCACCATAAAACGGTGCGTCAGTGAATGCGACGTTGGCGTCCCAGTCTTTGAGCACAAGTCCGAGTGATGTAAGCAGTCCGACAAGGGTTATGTACCCTAAGATCTTCTTCTGGGAGATCACGAGTCCTGCCAGCATCACAATTACTGCGGTGCCGATTAGAAGTAGTTCGGGGAGCAGTGCTGTGTAGTCTGTCATGGTATGATCCCTCCTATCGGCAGAATATCACCACTCAGTATGAAGTACTCCGCAGTGGTGCGCATCATGTCTATGATCGGCTCCGGATACATGCCGAGTATCACAAAGATGATCGTCCAGATCGCGAGTGGTGCGAACTCGAACCACTTGATCTCCTTGACGTCACCGAGGTACTCGTTGTACGGACCCCATAGTGTCCGCTGCACAGCCCATAGGTGGTAGCCGGCAGTAAACGGTATGGTTATCGCCGCAAGGATCACGAAAATCGGCATTGTGGCGTAGCTTCCTGTGAGTATGCCGAACTCTGCGATGAAACCGCTGCAGAGTGGCAGTCCGAGGGATGCGAAGAATCCTGCAACCATCAGAATCGCCAGCTTCGGCATCTTCTTGGCAAGTCCGCCAAGGTCCTCAATAATTCGTGTGTGGGTATGATGCTCGATCACACCGCAGCAGCCGAAGAGGACGCACGTGATGATTCCGTGTGAGAACATCTGGAACATTGCACCGGTGTGGGCAAGTACTCTGGATGGGTCCATTTCAGGTCCTGCAGCAAGAACGCTTGCGGCAACACCAAGGGATATGAATCCCATGTGCCCGATACTTGAGAATGCCACGAGCTTCTTCAAGTCCTTCTGTGCGAGCGCAGCAAACGGGCTGTAGATGATGCTGACCAGTCCGAATAGTGCGATTATGTAGATGAAGTATGTGGATGCAACTCCCATCATCGGCAGCAGTACCCTGAACAGTCCGTAGCCGCCCATCTTCAGCAGCACGCCTGCCAGAATGATACTTCCAATCGTTGGCGCCTCGACATGTGCGTCGGGAAGCCAGGTGTGGAATGGCACGGACGGCATCTTCACCATGAATCCGAACATGATTGTGAAGAAGATGAAATCGAGCCAGAACTGGCTGATCGGAAGAACACCGTCTTTGTATGCGTTAACCAGCGTCGGAATATCGAATGTGTAGAGTCCTGTGCCTACTCCGTGGAAGTAGTAGAGCGCAAAGATCCCGAGCATCATAAGCACACTTGCAATGTGCGTATAAATCAGGAACTTGATCGCTGAGTAGTCTTTCCGTGGACCGCCCCATATTCCTATCAGGAAGAACATCGGCAGAAGTGTCAGCTCCCAGAATACGTAGAACATGAAGAAGTCGAGCGACACAAATACACCGATCAATGTCAGGTCCATCAGGAGCAGGAGTGCGAAGTACTGGTTTGGTCTCTTGCTCTCTTTCCATGAGTATATTGCGCAGAGAGCGCAGACGATCGTTGCCAGTAGCACCATTGGAAGGCTGATACCGTCAACACCGACATGGTAGCTGATGCCAAGCGATTCCATCCAGACGCTTGATTCCTCAAACGCATATTTAGATGCTATATCGAAGTTTGCATCGTACGTCAGGTACATCCACGCAGATAGTGCGAGTGCTGTAAACGATGATACGAGCGCAACGCCTCTTGCCTGTGCTGTGGTGTTTGTGAGCAGGGATATGATCGCGCCCCCGAGGAGCACGAGTAAGATCATTGTTATAGGTCCCATCTCACGCACCTCCTCTGATCATGAGGACAAGTATCATCAGCAAGCTTACTCCGAAGATCACGGCTGTTGCATAGTTCTGCACCATACCGGTCTGAAGCTTCCTGCTGACCTGTCCCGACTGGATCGTGATCCAGCTAAGCAGGTTGACCACGCCGTCGATCACATATCTGTCAAGCACGTCCCAGAATGTGAAGAGTGTCATGATGATCTTCTCTGCAAGGATGTCCTTAAACAGGTAGTCGAGGTAGTACTTGTTCCAGAGAATCTGGTATATTGGGTTGTCCTTCTTGACATATTTACTCACGTCGATACGGTTCTTGTAGTAGACCGCTGTCGCAATGGCAAGTCCTGCAATCATAAGGAGTAGCGGCAGGTATATCACCCATTGTGGCGGGTGTGCGCCGTGATGCATCAGGGTATTTTCACCGAGATGTGCGATCTCATGGATATCAAGACCCGGGTATATGCCAGTCGCTGTGTGTGTCTCCACAACAAACGTCTCTTCAAGGAAGTGCCAGAACTTCTTTCCGCCTCCGGTCATAATTCCAAGTCCCAGTGCAAACACCGAGAGCACTACAAGCGTTGTCTTCATCCAGAAGCCGCATTCGTGCGGATGTACTGCAGGGTAGCTTTTTGGCTCTCCTGTCATCGCAAGGTACCATGCCCTGAATGTGTATGTCGCTGTGAGTATCACACCGAGCACAAGGAATATCCATACCATGTATCCAAGGTCGCCGCCGTGAGTTGCGTAGATGTACGCATCCTCAATAATCCGGTCCTTGCTGTAGTATCCGGCAGTGAATGGAAACGCAATCAGTGCAAGCGCACCTGCAAGCATCGCATAACCGGTCCACGGCATTCCCTTGAGTAAGCCACCCATCTCTTTAATGTCCCGAACGTTTCCGATTCCATGCAAAACAGAACCGGACGAAAGGAAGAGGAGGGCTTTGAAGAATGCGTGCGCAACAAGGTGGAAGAGTGCGTAAGCAACCGCAGCGACTCCCAAAACTGAGCCGCAGCCGAGTATCGCAATCATGTAGCCGAGCTGGCTGATTGTTGAGTATGCGAATATCCGCTTTAAGTCGTTTACCACGAGTCCGAGTGTCGATGCATAGAGTGCGGTAAACGCCCCCATGAACGCGACGATCATCAGTGCATTTGGTGCTGCAAGGAATATCGGGAACGCCCGTGCGATCAGATATACGCCAGCAGTAACCATCGTTGCAGCGTGAATCAGTGCGGACACTGTAGTTGGACCTTCCATCGCATCAGGAATCCAGACGTGCAGCGGGAATCCCGCGCTCTTACCGAGCACACCGCACATGAAGAGCACACAGATCAATGTGAGTGCCGGGATGCCGAAGATCGGTGCTGCATGGTGGAGGTGTCCAAGGTTCTGGAAGATCTGGTTAAACGAGATTGGCTCTGTCGCGACGACGCCTGGGGTTCCAACCATGATTGTGAACATAATCGCAATTCCAAGTAGGAACAGGCAATCTCCAACAGCGCACGACATCCACGCCTTCTTTCCAGCTGCTGCCGCCTCAGGTCTATGCCACCAGAATCCAATCAACAGGTATGAACAGACACCGACCATTTCCCAGAAGATGAAGAGCTGGAGCAGGTTGTTTGCCAGTACCAGTCCGAACATGCTTCCTGTGAAGAGTGCGGTCTCTGCGAAGTAGACGTTCTTTGCGCAGTCATGCGCCATGTATCCGATCGCATAGAAGTGGATAAAGAACGAGATGAACGATACCATACAGAGCATCGCGAGCGATAGCGGATCTATCGTGAATCCAAATACGATTCCCGGATAGAACCATTCCCATGAGTATTCCCAGAATCCAAGTTCCTGGAAGTACACGTTGTACAGACAGCCAAACGAGATGATCATCGAACCCAGGATTGAGAGGGTTGCAAACATCCCGCCTTTACGCCACCAGTATTTTCCAATGATGAGCTCGAGAAGGAACCCGATCATTGGCAGTAACATGATCCAGTGTGCATACGGTCTGAAATCCATGAGATCCATAACCGCTGTTGCTGTTGCTACATCTGACATCATTACCACCTCAGGAGCTTAACGTTATCAATGTCGATCTCCGCACGCAGTCGGTAGACCATCAGAATGATCGCAAAACCAACCGCAGCTTCAGCCGCAGCGAGTGCGATTGAAAACAGCGCAAAGACCTGACCTGATGCATCGTTGATGTGTGTCGAGAATGCAACCAGGTTCATGTTCGCGGCATTGAGCATCAGTTCAACGCACATCAGAAGCCTGATGCCGTTGCTGAGCGTCATGATGCCATAAGCGCCGATCGCAAAGAGTATGCCTGCCAGAAGCAGGTA
>JAYEGG010000002.1:0-6565 GCA_034658995.1 Methanobacteriota archaeon
TATCACATCTTCCTGTTCAGTCTTTCAGTTGTTTCAGCGCATTCCGAAACATTGCAACGCCGGGCGCACCTGATGTCATGAACACGACCTCGAGTGTCTCCACGATCTCCTCTTTTGTTGCTCCGTTGTTGATGGCGTTTCGCATCTGCGATTCCACACAGGGCTCACATCGCTGTGCTGCAACCGAGGCGAGCGCCATCAGTGTCTTCACCTTAACAGAGAGCGCGCCGTCCTTCAGTATACCTTCATCACACTTGTGGTACATCCTGAGGAATGATGGGTCGATCTCTCCAATCGTCTTCATGATATCAGGGGTGAACCCAATCTTCTTGCTTATGTTCTCTACAATCTCTTTTCCCATTGTTATATACCTCCTTTTTTCTTCATAGTCTCGTATCGACCCCGCCGCTGGTGGTGTCGCATTCCGGAATGTAGCAGCTGACATCGATAAAATCACATTTCTCGCCGCACGACGGACATGGTTCCGGTGGCACGTCTGCATCCAGCGTATATCCGCAGTTTGAGCATTTCCAGTTGGTCATGTCATTAACCTCTTAACTTCTTCAGCAGCCCGCGAAGTTTTCTGCCTCGTGTTCGCCGCAGAACCAGCATGTTTCAGGGTTGTCGCCTTCGACAAACGTCATCTGTCCGCATGTTAGACATGCAACCTTGGTGTCGTGTGACACTTGCGTTCCGGGTGGCAGTACTGAAACGGTTCCGGTAACTTCCCAGAGCCCGTGCAGGTTGCAGCGCGAGACCGCACGTAGCTTGACAGATCCAACGTTGTCAAGCCGGATCGTGAAGACCGTCTTTGGCTCGGTGAGTTGCGGCGTCAGGTCTATTCGTGCCAGGAATACGTCCTCTGCATATAGTTCGATCCACTGTATGTTGTGTCCCGGCTCATTCGGATGTTTG
Organism: Methanobacteriota archaeon; assembly: GCA_034658995.1. GTDB lineage: Archaea > Halobacteriota > Methanosarcinia > Methanosarcinales > Methanogasteraceae > Methanogaster_D. Next base: position 916 of record JAYEGG010000002.1, read on the forward strand.
AGCATTCCGCCGACCTCAATTCCGATATCAAACGGCTCTCGTGCCGCAACCTTCACAGGAATGCTGATATGGGGCAGGTGCTTCTTCTCAAGCTCTGTCAGGTTCATCAGGTTCGCTGCCCTGTTTATTCGCAGGAACTGCTCATCGATCACTTCTTCAACCATTGTTTAGACCTCCTGATTTATTCCACAGGTTTGAAAAACTCCTTCCCAACACCACACGACGGACACTTCCAGTCGTCTGGCAGGTCATCAAACGTGGTTCCGGGTTCGATTCCACTTGATGGGTCGCCCCTCTCCGGGCGGTACAAGTATCCACACGTCGTACATCTATAATTCGTCATAGCATACCCTCCTTTTACTCAAACAAGATCCATTGGAACGCCACAGCAGACGAGCTCTCCGCCTCCTTCCTCTATTACCTGAACAACGTTCCCACAGATACTACATTCATAAACTTCTCCTTTAGCAGTCATTATGCACCTCCTATTTCAGTATTCTTCACACTTGATCTCAAAGTACGCTTTCGGATGATCACATACCGGACACTTAACAGGCGGTTCCGTGCCCTCATGCACGTATCCGCATTTCCTGCAAATCCACGTGACCTTTGTATCCTTCGTAAAGACCGTATCATTCTTGACAGTTGCAAGCAGTTTCCTGTACCGCGCTTCGTGATGCGACTCTGCGACCGCTATCGATCGCAGCCTACTCGCAATCTCGTCCAGCCCTTCGCTTTCTGCAACATCTGCAAACGCAGGATACATCGTCGTAGTCTCGTAGTTCTCGCCAGCGATCGCTGCGGCGAGGTTCTCAGCAGTGGTTCCGAGCGTTAGCGGGGCTGCGGCTTCAACATTGATTTCATCCGGTTTTTCAGGAATCTTTTGCCGGAGTTCATCGATCATCCTGAAGAGCCACTTCGCATGTTCCCGTTCGTTCTCTGCTGTTGCAAGAAATATATCCGAGATCTGCTCAAAGCCCTCATTCTTTGCAACTTTCGCATAGAACGTGTACCGGTTCCGTGCCTGACTCTCGCCGATGAAGGCTTTTGTCAGGTTCTCAAGCGTCTTTTCCATGTTTTCTATCTCCATTCACGGTTGTCAGGATCAGAATAGCAGCACCTCATACCCATTCTCTATGTAGCGCCCGACACTCGGGTGCCCGCTCATCTCATTACACAGTTCCAGCCCCTGCTTCAGGGCAGACTCCTGTGACGCGGTCTGGCTCGAACATGCCTCACAGACACAGTCGATCAGACCGGAGTCCAGCACCCGCTTGTACAGGTTTGCGAAGGGCTTGTTCGCGTCTGTAAGCTCCGCAACCTGCGTGGTGGCAGTGCCTTCGATTACGACCTTAACCTTAAAGCCCTTTTCTTTCATGTCAAGAGCGTTTAAAAGGACGTGGGCAAAGCACATCGGGTCGCCGTTGAATGCGAAGAGTGCAACCTTTCTCTCTTCCATGACTCTAACTACCTCCGGGCTTCATGCTATATACCTCGGTAACCGTAACAGTGACAAGGTTCTTTGGCGCTGGAAAACCCATTCCGGCAAGCTCTTCCTTTGCCGCATCAAATAGTGGTCCGCTATCCGCAAGCGTTGCGGTTCCCTTGAGCTGATATCCTGATGCGGTCTCTGCGTCCACGATGTCGATTGCGACCCTCGGGTTCTCCATGAGGTTCTTTCTGGTGTGTTCAGAGAAGATATCCGCAAACCGGATTGTCTGCTCATCAACGATCTTGAAGCTGCCTTTTGGCGAGACATTCGGCACGCCATCTTTTGATGCCGTGGCAACCGAGCCCCACCCGATCTTTTCAAGAACCTTCTTTACGTCGTCTGTGATATTATCCATGTTACTCACCCTAATTCTTCTCAGAAAGTGCTCTTGCGATGCTCTCGCCAAGTTCTCTGGACTCCTGTTTTATCTTGCCGGTTATCGCGCCTGATACCTGCAGCCCGGGTTCCAGCACATCCATGCCCCAGCCCTTCATGGCATCAGTTATGATCCTGACAGCTTTGGGGCGGGTTGCGTAAGGTCCGAACGCTGTCCCGACCTTGCCAGATAGATCAAGGCTTCCAGCTTTTTCCAGCAGTTGTCCCACAAAGACGACCGGTTTCATCTCATAAGTTGATGAGCCAATCGCAACGGCATCTGCCGAGTCCATTATCGCGAGCGCGTCATCCACACTCGTTGTGCGCCCGCCGCCGGGCACATCCTCGGTCACGTTACCGAGTAGTATCACTTCAGTCTCAAGACCCTCTGACCTTGCCCCGTCATCTATCTGTTCTGCCATCTCTCCGGTGTGACCGGTTCCGGTTCCGTAGATTACAGCCAGTTTAGTCAATTACAACACCTCCAATGTGTGTTTACAGGATGTTTAAGGAATTCGCCTGCATCAGCGGTCAAACATCCTGATACGTGCGGATATGTACGTCTTACGCGCGCTTCACCCCCCCCCTTTGTAATATAACTTTAAAAACTTATCGTTCGAATATCGTCCCGAATTGATGGATTTAAGACGATATTCGTAAAACAGCCATCCGATATCGATTACGATGTGTAAATAAGCCACCAAAACTCTTATTACGGATAACATAATTGAGTACCAGCAAGGTGGTCAAAATGGCAGAAGAATACAAACCCGCACATGAAGAAGCAACGCAAGGCGCGATTGGCGAGATCGAGGAACTCAAGATGGAGATCGTCGAGATGCTGAAAGATGCGGCGGTCAAGTTCCCTGTGAAGAACAAGAGCGAGCTAAAGAACCTCTTTCCACCCGGAACCAAGATGGCATGCAGGGTCGGTGGCAAAGAGACGCATTTCGATGAACTCGCTGAGACACTCAACACCGATGATTTTCCGCTCGAAGATGCATCGGCGGTTGCGTCAAAGATACTCTCCAGATGCTCCATAACGTAGGCGGGGCATCTCTAATTCTTTTTGAGGACTGGATAATGGAGGTGCGAGCACATGACCGACACAAAACCAAAACTTGTAATCGTCTATGGAACAGGGACGAATAATACCGGAGCTGTTGCAGAAGGAATAGAGGCGGGTGCACGGGACGAAGGCGTTGATACCGCTCTTCTGAATGTGGCAGATCTTCCAAAGGAAGAGATCGTTGCAGAGATCACAGGTGCACAGGGAGTCGCGATAGGCTCACCCACCTACAACAGAAAGCCGATTCCTGCGATAGTAACACTTGCAGAGATGCTGAAGGATGCCGATATGGGTGGGAAGGTCTGCGCAACCTTCGGAGCTTATGGTCACAGTGGAGAAGCTCCAAAGACGCTCAAGCGGGTGCTTAAGCCATGCAACATGGAGCAGATGGAGGTTCTGCGGATCCTCGGAAGACCATCCGGTCCCACGCTGGATGAATGCCGGGAGTATGGTGCAGAGATCGCCAGAAAGATGCTTGAGAAGTGATGTTGATCACATTCAACCAAGACGAGGTGACTAACGATGAAGTTTGATGAGATACTGAAAGGAAGAGAAGCTGAAGGTAAGGAGAAGCACGTCCCAACAATCGAGATTGGTAAGGGGCGTGGAGGCGGCGGTGTTGATGTTGTCAGGGTTGTTGTGGGTAAGGATGTGCCACACCCAAACACCGCGGAGCATCACATCGCATGGGTGGAACTGTATGGAGTAAAAAAGGACGGGCAGGTCGTTGATCTCGGAAGGACTGCTTTTGCTCCGGGATACACCAATCCAAACGCCAGGTTCCAGGTTCCTGCCCCCGAGTTCAAGGCTTTCTGTGCACTTGCTTACTGCAACATCCACGGCGTATGGGAGAACTGTATAGAACTGTAATTATAGATGGAAGTGTAATCATGTTAAGCGAGAAGATGATGGAGAGCCTGAATGAACAGATCAACAACGAGATCTATTCAGCGTATCTATATATGTCGATGTCTGCCTACAGCACGTACACCGGGCTGAAAGGCTTTGCCAACTGGTTCATGGTCCAATATCACGAGGAGATGTCACATGCGATGAAGATCTACGACTACATCAATGACCAGGGCGGGCAGGTATTACTTGCTGCGATAAAGGAGCCGCCGGCAGAGTTTGAATCGCAACTTGACATGTTTGAGAAAACCCTTACGCACGAGAGATTCATCACAGGCTGCATCAACGATCTCGTGGACCTTGCGATTACAGAGAAGGATCACGCCACAAACATCTTCCTCCAGTGGTTCATAACCGAACAGATCGAGGAAGAGGGAAATGACAACGACATCATCGCCAGATTAAAGATCGTTGGCGAGGATGGCAACGGACTCCTAATGCTCGATCGGGAACTATCAGCACGGGTATTCACGCCTCCTGCGGCATCTGTTGCATGAAACTTAACTGTTCCATCGACGAGGTAAAGAGACTTACGCCCCAGGAAGCTAAGGATCTCCTTGATAACGATGCATTAGGCGCATTCCAACTGCTGGACGTGAGACAGCCCCGTGAATACGAGTCAGGACACATACCCGGAGCGAAATTAATCCCGCTCGGGGAACTCGAGTACCGGTACGGAGAACTTGGCAAGGACCAGGGAATTATTTCGTACTGCCGCTCCGGGCACAGAAGCATGGCTGCAAGCATCCTCCTCTGCGGTCACGGATTTGAGAATGTCTACAATCTTGACGGAGGGATCCGTACATGGGACTACGAGGTCGTCAAGGTGACTGTGGAAGATAAACTGATAACGGGGGGCGAGGAGACCTTTGATGTGCTGATAGTTGCGCTCATGCTCGAGAAGGGTGCACTCGAGTTCTACACAAAGGCGCAAAGGCTGGTCAAGGACGAGAAAGCGGCGCAGGTCTTCGAGAGACTTGTTGCGATGGAAGATACGCATCTGCAGAGGCTATATATGCGGTATAGCCAGTTGCTCCGGGAGATGAAGTCGCTTCTGGGTGCTGCTGATGATCTACCATCGCTCGACCGGTTGAAGGATGAACTCTCCACGGTCTACATGGAAGGCGGCAGGAGGATCCAGGAGGAACTTGTAAAGATCGGGGATACTGCGTTTATGGACGACCTTGAAGCTCTCGAGATTGGTCTTGAGAAGGAGTATGCAGCTTATGACTTTTACAGGAGGGTTGTAGATACAGTCGATGATCATAAAACCAGGAATCTGCTCCACGAACTTGCAGGGGAGGAGCGGGGGCATATCCACCTCTTGCTCCGGGAGATAGAGGGACGCGATTGAGTGCGCTGACAAATGATCTTTGAGAGAATAAAGTTCGACTGAGTATTTTAAAGATTGCTGGGTGGATGCCCAGAATGCGAGCATCATCGCGCTGCTTGCGCCCGCAAGCGCTGTGGTCTTTGCCGCGATCATCCTGAGCCAGTCGATCACGTCAAGCGTGCTGGTGGGTGGCGGGCTGATATTGGTGGGTGCTCTCGTGGTCAGTGGGGTGGTGGGGGCTGTGGGGGCTCGGGCATAAGTGAGCATCACGCAAAGCCATGTGTGCGCTGATCGCCTCGATGGTCTTGAGCCACACAGCCAGAGGTGCGGGCGCCACTTATTTCTGCTGCATAAAATCGCAAAGCTAATAAAATAACACTATTTTTAACAAACTATAATTTTAGTCTCTCCAGCTCAGTCTCAATATATGCAAGAACATCGGTCAAATTCACAGCATGTCCGGAAAGGATAT
>JAYEGG010000003.1:0-3247 GCA_034658995.1 Methanobacteriota archaeon
GTGGCGGGGGTGCTCTTCGGGTCAGGGATTCTGATGGGAAGTACAGGCTAACGTACAAGGGACCTAAAAAAGATGATGAGACGACGAGCAGGGATGAAATCGAGATTGGAATAGAATCTGCCAGGGAAATGGTAGAAATACTCGATGAACTTGGTTTTTATGAGATATGTGAGGTGAAGAAACTCAGGAAAACATATCTTCTTAAGGATTTGATTATCACACTGGATAACGTGGATGACCTGGGAGAATTTATAGAAGTTGAAGGCAAAGCAAGCAATGATCGGGAATTTGAGGAGAAGAAAGATGAGATATTCAAGCTTCTCAAAAAACTCGGGCTCTCAACAGATGCGATAAGCCAGAGGTCATACCTGGAGATGCTTCTTGACAAAAAAATGGGGTTAAGCAATACATATAAGGAGAATGAAACATCTTATGAGTGATAGTGATGCTGAAATGGAACAGATCGCCCCCTCCGAAGATGAGATAAGGTCGCTTGATGATCCGGAGCTTTTTATTAACAGGGAACTTAGCTGGATAAAATTAAATGAGCGTATCCTCGAGGAAGTATATGACAGGGAACATCCGCTTTTGGAGCGTATTAAGTTCCTTGCGATTTGCGGAAGTGGTCTCGATGAATTTTTTATGGTGCGGGTTTCTGGTTTGAAGCGGCAGGCGTTAAAAGGCGCTCTTAAAGTACCACCTGATGGCATGACGCCGCAGGAACAGCTTGCTGCCATAAGAATAGAAGTTGAAAAGCTTCTGGAGAGATACTCAAAATGCTGGAATGAAGAGCTAATTCCGGATTTATTAACTGCGGGTATCACGATTAAAAAGGTTGAAGATCTTGATAGATATCAACGCAATTATGTAAGAGATTATTTCGATAATAATATCTTTCCGACACTTACACCTCTTGCTATGGATTTTGCGCATCCGTTCCCTTTCATCTCAAACGTCTGCTTAAACCTTGCCGTGATCGTCAATGATCCTGAGAACGGTGAGAAGTATGCCCGAATTAAGATACCAGATGATCTCTTTCCAAGACTGGTTGAGATACCAAACAGAGAAAAAAAATTTAATAATGAAACTAAAGTGAAAAAAGAGATTAATCTTGTTTTTATTGAGGACATCATTGCATCAGAGATTAGTAAGTTATTTCCAGGCTTACAGGTTGTTGCCACCTGCCCGTTCAGGATAACCAGGAATGCAGAGATAAAGATAACAGATGATCTTGCATCAGATCTTCTAACCGCAATGGAGCTCGGCATTGAGTCAAGAAGGACGGGTTTTCCTGTGAGGCTGGAGATCGATTATTCGATGCCTGATAAATTGAAGAAACTCTTTATTCGCAATTTCATGCTTACTGATGATTTTGTGTATAAGGTTGATCTGTCACTCGCAATTGTTGATTTCTGGCAGTTTCTTGGCATCGATAGACCTGAACTTAAGGATAAACCTTTCTTGCCATGCACCCCGCCCGATTTTTACGAAGGTAAAGATATCTTTTCTGCGATAGAAAAGCGAGACTGGGTTTTTTATCACCCTTATGATAGCTTCAATACGACAGTGAACCTGCTTAAGCAGGCAGCAGACGATCCGGGTGTTTTAGCGATCAAGACCACGATGTACCGGGTTGGTAAAGATTCGCCGATCATAGCTGCCCTATTGCGTGCGAGAAAGAGGGGTAAAGCCGTAACAGTACTCGTGGAGTTGAAGGCAAAATTTGATGAGGAGAAAAATATTGGTTGGGCGAAGGTTCTTGAGGATGCGGGTGTGCATGTGATTTATGGGCTTGAGGACCTCAAAGTACATGCAAAGATACTTCTTATCGTTCGAAAACGTGGTGGGAAAATCGTGCATTATTCGCTTATAAGTGCAGGTAACTTCAATGCCGTCACGTCAACAACTTATGCGGATATCGTTTACCTGACCTCCAAATCCGAAGTCGGAGCAGAACTTGCAGAGGTTTTTAACCTTCTCACTGGATACTCGAAGAAGAAGGACTATAAACATCTCGTGGTTGCTCCGGCGACGCTTCGAAGAGAGATTATTGATCGTATCAACCGGGAGATAGATGCCCACAAACAGACCGGAGACGGATACATAGCCATTAAATTAAACGGTCTTGTTGATGAGGGTATAATTCAGGCGCTTTATAGGGCGTCGATCGCGGGTGTGAGAATCAATCTCAACGTGCGGGGTCTGTGCGCCCTGAGACCGGGTATAAAAGGTGTAAGTGAAAATATAACCGTGACCTCGATACTCGGGCGATTTCTTGAACACTCGAGGGTCTATTACTTCAGGAACGGTGGAGCTGATGAGGTGTTGATAGGTAGTGCGGACATGATGCCAAGAAACCTCAATAAACGGGTTGAAGTACTCCTTATCGTTCCCGACCCTGAATTAAAAGAGGTAATAATCGAGTACATGCTAAATATTCACCTGAAAGATAACGTAAAAGCAAGAAAGCTTTTATCTGATGGAACTTATGAAAGCATAATCCCGGGTCCTGATGATGACCGTATAGACTCACAGAAATGGCTGATAGAAAACCGGGGAATCTGGCATGGCGACACCTGATTTCTAATTTTTGAAAAGGAGGAATAGAAATGGAGACGAGTATAACTTTTGCGCTGCTTAAAGATCAGGACAATCAAGATCTGATTCATGCAATATCAGAATCATACCGGTTTGCGCAGGACCCGCCCACCACTGCGAAAGAGAGCTATTTTGATTCCTTTGACTGGCTCCTCCATAACGAGAATCTCGTTCTCATAAAGCGGGATGATACATACCACTTAAAGGACCTGAAATCCTCTAAAGTGGCAGCAGAATGCCCCTGGGAACATAAGGCTGTGGCACGGTTCTGGTGGGACTTTCCTGATTGCGAGATTGCGACGTTGCTTAAGTCGTGCCTGGACGTCAGGGCACTCCTGCCGTTTTTAGAGATTAAGAAGAAGAGCGAAAGACTCCACATCTTAAACGAGGACGAAAAAACGGTGCTGCGGGTGCATCTTGATGAGATCAATCCGAAAACAGACAGCTCCGTCCAAAAAACCATCCGCACTATCACGCTTGAGCCAGTCCGTGGCTACTTAAAGGAGTTTCGTGATTTTCACCGGTTTATAGAGGGGACCCGAGTGGCTGAGCCTTATGAGAATTTATTCAACATGATGCTCAAGCTATCCCCAAGAAAACCCGGGGACTACACCTCTAAGATGAAGGTCGCACTCACCGGAGACATGAG
>JAYEGG010000003.1:3347-6537 GCA_034658995.1 Methanobacteriota archaeon
CTGATCATGAATCTGAATACGAGACAGCAGCATGTACGGGCTGAGTTTTCAGATCAGTTCAGGAATTTTGGTCAAAAGAAGAACAGGTCGCTCTTCAAACAACTCTTTAATGATGGTGGTAGGACGAACGCAAAGAAGGAAATGATACCATGACGATTTTAGCATTCTACAGCATAAAAGGAGGTGTCGGGAAAACGGCTGCAGCGGTCAACCTTGCATATCTTTCGTCCCGCGACGGGTACAAGACATTGCTCTGCGACCTGGACCCGCAGGGCTCGGCATCATACTACTTCAGGGTGCGAACGCCCAAAAAGTTCAATTCCAAAAAACTGTTAAAAGGCGGCAAGAAGGTTGATAAAACAATACGCGGGAGTGATTACGAAAATCTGGATATCCTCCCTGCTGATTTTTCGTACCGATTGCTCGATATCGCACTCAGCAACAGGAAACGTTCCATGAAATGGCTCAAAGAGATGTTAACACCATTCGAAGATGAATACGACAACATATTCATTGACTGTCCACCAAACATCACCCTGCTCTCTGAGAACGTCTTTTTTGCCGCAGACTATATCGTCCTCCCGTTTGTCCCGACCACCCTTTCCAGGCTCACTTATGATAAACTGCTGAAGTTCTTCGACAAATCCAAATTCGACCAATCCGGGATCGTCCCGTTCTTCTCAATGGTGGAACAACAGAAAACGATACATAAGGAGATTATCCGGGAGATGGAGGGCGACAAGCATTTCTTGAGAAGCCAGGTTCCTTACGCGGCTGACATCGAGAAGATGGGAATTTACCGTAAGCCCGTTGCATGTACACAAGCCCGCTCAAAAGCCACAGCATCTTTTGAGGAACTCTGGAATGAGCTAAAGGAGATTATCAGTAGAAAATAGAAGTGAAAGGGGGAATAATCGTGAATAACGAGTGGGAACATGCATAAAGAGATTAGTCCTGTGATCATATCTGCAGAAGAGCATCCTATAATCGCTATCATCGCAGATGTACACGCAAACCTCCATGCCTTAAATGCGGTGATTGCGGATGCGAAGAGTCGTGGCGCCGAGATCTTCTTGAATGCCGGGGACTTCCTCGGATACGGGGCATTTCCTGACGAGGTGGTTTCGGAGCTATCATCAGAGAATGTCCTTAGCATCATCGGTAACTACGATTTGAAAGTGCTGAAGAAGAGAAAAGAGAAGAAACGAGAGAATATCAAGAATGAGAAGCAGATATCTTTTGATTACGCAGGAAAAAACCTCTCAAAATCATCTACCCGATATCTTCGCTCACTGGATCGTGAGATGAGAATCAGTATCGGTGATAAAAGTCTCTTGCTGGTGCATGGAAGCCCTGAATCAATCGATGAGCACCTCACACCCGACACAACCAAGGAAAGGATGAGCGAGCTTGCTTTAATTGCCGATGCAGACGTTGTCATCATGGGGCATTCGCATCTTCAGTTCAAACGAACAGTAAATGGTGTTACGTTCATAAACCCGGGGAGTGTTGGAAGACCTGATGATGGCGATAATAGGGCTAATTATGCCATCCTGAATATAAGCTCCCTTTCCATTAATCTTATTAAGGTTTATTATGATATAGAGAGTGCAGCAGATTCAATACGGGATATGGGGCTTCCGGAGAACTTCGCACAGATGTTTCTTCGTGGTGTTTCGCTGGACGCCATAATCGAAGACGAGGCTATGATAAAAGAGGGGGGAATAGAATTGGGTTATAAAAAGAGATTAGGGGAGATACGAGAGATTGCCAGGAAGTATGATTCTGATCCGGAGCATTCTGATACCGTCAGAAGGTTGTCACTTGAGCTTTTTGATAAAATGGGGGATCTGCATCTTCTAGGTCACGAGGAACGCTACTGGCTGGGATGCTCCGCAATTCTCCATGATATAGGACACTCCCAGGGTCCAAAAGAACATCACAAATCCTCCTTGCGGCTGATACTAAACGACCAGGAATTTCCGTTCACAGCAGGTGAGAGATACCTCATAGGCAGTATTGCGCGATACCACAGAAAAGCACTTCCGAAGAACAGCCATTTTCATTTTGCAGCCATAAGCCGGGATAATAAGCAGAAAGTCAGGGTTCTCGCATCAATCCTGAGAATTGCTGACGGTATGGATGCAACGCATTCGTCCGTCGTTACGGACATTGATCTGAAGATGGACCCGGATAGCGTTATGCTGAACTGTTCTGTCTCAAACGATACAGGTCTCGAACAAGAGTCGATCTTAAAGAAGAAAGACCTATTTGAAAGCACGTTCGGAAAAAAACTCATAGTAAAATGGCTTTAGAAGAATTAAGATCAGACGATCGGGTTCTTGCCTTCATTGATATTGGAACAAACTCGATACGCATGTCTGTTGTGAGGATCAAAGCAAATCATGCGTACACTATTTTACGGGAGGAAAAAGAGATCGTCAGGCTGGGGGAGCACGTCTTTAACAGGGAATATCTACAGAAAAAAGCGATGAGAAGAGCTGTTCTGGTCTGTCAAAAATTTGTTGAAGTTGCGGATGCCTTTGGTTCGGATGAGATCATAGCTGTTGCAACATCCGCAACGAGAGTTGCAAAAAACAAGTTTGAATTTCTTGAAGAACTGCAAAAGACGGGTCTTGACGTTACGGTCATATCCGGAAAAGAAGAAGCCCGTCTCACATATCTTGGCATCGCAAGCGGGGTTCACATCGAGAATAAAAAAACGCTCTTCATCGATATCGGTGGTGGCAGTACCGAGATAGTAACCGGCGATCAATCCCGGTACTGTGACACGAATTCCCTTGAGCTTGGCGCCATCAGACTGAGCAGAATGTTTCTCTCCGAGAGCATTAAAAACCCGGTACCGACCCCGGTCTACAAAACAATGAAAAAATATGTCAGAAATAAGATGCTTGGGGCAATGGAGCATAGGGACCGTGAGAAAATCGAACTTGCCATAGGAAGCTCCGGAACCATCATCAATTTAGCAGAGATCGCAAGAAAAATATTCAAGAAAGGCGGCTCGAAAAGAGATCTTGTACTTGAACAGAGCGACCTGAAAGAGGTTGTCGCCCTACTATGTTCACTTCCACTCGATGAGAGAAAAAAGGTTCCCGGCATCAACGCTGATAGGGCAGACATAATCATCGGTGGCGCTGTGATCCTTGAGACAATAATGGAAGATTGCGCC
>JAYEGG010000004.1:0-6531 GCA_034658995.1 Methanobacteriota archaeon
GCGGGTGCTAAAAATCGGGGTACGTGTTTAGCTAACTATAAGATTGCAGCTAAATACATACGGAACCACAAGATTACACTGATTTCCACAAGATTTCTGTGTTAATCTCGTGAAATCTTGTGTAATCTCGTGGTTTTTCGCCTTGGCTAAACACATACAAATCGGGGAATAATCATGAAACAACACGTCATAGCAACAACACTCCTCCTCCTCATCCTCCTCGCAGCGCTCACCTGCGCCGCGGATGGAAGTGAAATCGCAGCACCGGTTCTTAAGTGGCAGCAGTGCGGCTGCTACAACTCATGGTGCGAGACGGGCTGGTACTCTTCGCCAGCGGTGGCTGATCTGGATTCTGACGGTGATATGGAGATCATTGCTTCGGCTTACTCGGTTGTTGCGCTCGACGGTGAGACTGGCGACCTTTTGTGGCGCGTGAAATCAGGGCACGACCGCAGCGAGGATCCTGGCAGCGTTGATAATGTCGGGCGGACATGGTCCGGAATCGTGATTGCTGACGTGGACAATGACGGTGAGATTGAGATTGTGACTGCACATGGTGGCGGATACGTCTCAGTCTACAACCGCGAAGGCTACTTCGAGCCTGGGTGGCCCCAGCACCCTGCTGGAAACGAGTTCCGTTCGCTTGCCGTATCCGATCTTGACGGTGACGGCGATATGGAGATCGCGGTCGGGCTTGCGAAGCTGACCAGAGAGAACGTCTGGGTCTTTGAGCACGACGGAAGCATCAGGTCGGGTTGGCCACAGTTAATTGACGAGGAGTGCTCAGCAGCGGGTATCTACAACGACAACATCGGCGCAGGCGACATCGACAGCGATGGGCTGCCAGAACTGATCGTTCCATCAGATACGATCACAATCTGCGCCTACAAGGCAGACGGGACTCACATCGGAACCAACGAGATGTACCATGATCATTCGGGTCATGACATGGATCACTGGGGTGAGGTTCCCGCATACATCAATTTATCGTACGAGACCCGCGGGTGGGGTCCGTGCTACCAAGAGTTTACGGTGAGAGCAAACTTCGCAAACGGACCTGCAAATGTGGTTGATGTCAACGGAGACTGCGTAAACGAGATTGTCGTGATCGGCGACGTTCACGACTGCCATACCAGCCCATACACCGATCTCTACAACACACCCTACATCCTCAATTCGGATCGCAGCCGCTTCAACACAGATGGATTCGACTGGACCACGCCCCCGATCGACACTGGAACGCCGATCATTCAGGATTATGGCGTAATTGAGAGCGTGCAGCCAAATCCTGTGACCGTTGATCTTGACGGCGATGGCAGGATCGAGATCCTTTACCCTTCCTACGACGGGCGGATGCACGCATTCTGGCTGGACAAAACCGAGCACGGCAACTGGCCATATTCGGTCTATGACGCATCAGAGGGCTTTTATCGCTTCGCAACAGAGCCGGTCGTGGCTGATCTTGACAACGACGGGAGCGCAGAGGTGATCTTCGGCTCATGGGTTCAGAAAGGGACCGAACGCACAGGCAAGCTCCATATTCTCGATTACCTGGGAAACGTGATCCATGAGATGGATCTGCCTCCTGCAAAGTCCGGCGACTGGAATGGTGTGCTCGCTGCCCCAACGCTTGAGGATATCGACGGCGACTCCGACCTCGAACTCGTGCTGAACACGGCGCATTCCGGTGTCGTGGCTTACGATCTCCCGGGAACCGCTGGCGCGCGGGTTCTCTGGGGCACCGGACGTGGAAGCTACCATCGAACCGGAGAGTCCCTGGTCAGTTCCACGGTTTCGCAGAAGGGCGATCTCAATTTCGACGGCAGAGTCACAGTCGCGGACGTGCTCCTGGCGCTCAAGATCGCAGTATCCGGGGAGTATAGCGATGCCGCGGATATCAACTGTGATGGACGAGTGACTGCGCTTGACGCACGACTGCTACTGCACCATGTCGCAAACCCGGAGAAGTATACGCTTAACTGTATGTGCTGACCATATAGTAGTGCATGAAACAATACATCATAGTGACAATGCTTCTCATCGCAGCGCTCACCTGCACGACTGCGGGTGCAACAACCTATACCTGTGTCGACTGCCCGGACTGCAACGCGAAGATACAGGGTGCAAACTACGGTGACGTGGTCCTACTTACGGCAGACATAACCAACCACGACGGCGTCTGCATCGCGTTTAGCGGCGCAGACGGCGTGACATTCGACTGCGGAAATCATGTGATCAGTGGGACGTGGAAACACAACGGTTATGGAATCTACCTTGCAGGTAACTCGAACGATAACACAATAAAGAACTGCAACGTGCGTGATTTCCGGTATGGTGTTTATATTTATTCTTGTTCCAATACCACGGTCCAGGATTCCATGCTTCAAGAAAATTGTTACTATGATCTGTATATTGGGGCAACTACCCCGGCACATTGCGACAACAGACTGATAAATGTAACAGGCTCAGGGGATAGACCGATCGGGTTATACGATCAATCTGTAACTCTGCAAGACATGGAGTTTTCTTCGTTGTGTTTGTGTGACGCTGACGATTCAGTACTTGACAATATAACAATCAAGGGTTCAGACACATATCCCAACAATGGTTTACGCATGTTTTATACAAATAACTCCGTTCTGACGGGGATAACTTCATCTCGCAATTATGAGGGCATCTACCTTTACAGTTCGAACTCGAATAAATTGTTGAATGTTAAATCTAACGATAACTATAAGAGTGGTGTTGAGGTTTGGTACAGTGACGATAACCGGGTAGAAAACGCTGAAACTGATTCAAACAGTAGATATGGCATCTATATACTGTCCGGCTCATCCAACAATTTAACAGGTATTCGTTCTATGTCTAACTATTATGACGGGATCTATATTTATAATAGTTGCTCTACAACAATTAATAACTCGTACATATTAAACAATGGTAGGTATGGAATTAACCTGTGTCGTGCAGAGAGTTTGGTAATCTATAATAACCACCTCTGTAATGACGAAAACGTCAATTTTTTTGAAACCGTGTATGTAAATGACTGGAACACCACTAAAACACCGGGAACAAACATAATTGGCAGGTCATATATCGGGGGAAATTATTGGGCAACGCCAGATGGTACCGGATTTTCCGAGACGTGCACTGATAGTGAGGATGATGGAATATGTGATAATTGTTATAATTTAGAAATAAATAATACAGATTATCTTCCGCTGGCAAAAGGTCCAGCCCGTATGATGTATGTCAATGAAAACGGGTGGTGGATTGACGGCAGTCAATTTAATCCGTGTTTAACGCCGGTACAAGCTGCAATAATCCATGCGACCGCAGGCGACACGATAATCGTGCAGGATGGGGATTACACGGAATTTGTATGTGTGCCGAAACGATTAACGATCCGATCAGAGAACGGGTCTGCAAACTGTATCGTGACCGGGGAGTCGTCACGCCGTCCTGTCTTTGAGGTGACTGCCGATTATGTCAACATCAGTGGGTTTACGGTGAATATAGATGCACCAGGTGGTTCGATGGCTGGGATTCGCCTTTATACGGCAAACCACTGTACTATATCAGGCAACACCATATCAAATAACTACGGGGGCATAAGTTTGTATTATTCCAACAACAACACACTCACAGGCAATAACGTAAGTTCAAACTTCAACTATGGCATCGCTATCCTTTCGTCGGGCAACAATACGATCTACAACAACTACTTCGACAACTCGCGTAACGCCCGGTTTTCAGGAACAGACTACAAAAATTACTGGAATGTCACGAACATCACAGGACCCAACATCGTCGGTGGACATTACATCGGCGGGAATCACTGGTCAGATTACAACGGATTGGACAACAACAGCAATGGTTTTGGGGATATGCCATACAACGTTGGCAGTGCTACGGGATTAAATATAGACCACCTGCCGTTATTGGAGCCGCCCGATATCAGGATTGATCCGACAACGCTCAATTTCCGGGTCTCTGCACCGCCCGCTGCCGGAGCCGATGCAACAGGACACCCCATGCTTACAAGCCCGCCGAGGTCTCAGCCGGACAAACCCATAGACATGATAATCGTGGACGGTAGACCACCCAAGATTCTTCGCGCATCCGCAGTAAACCTGCCAGAGCCGTGTGTTGCATCTGGCGTCAATATCCTGCCCGATGTGCCCGCGTTTGATTGGTGTTACGGCTGTTCAGCGACCGCGGCTGCGATGATGATGGGGTATTACGACAACAATGGCTATCCTGACATGTATGCAGGTCCCGCGAACGGTGGTGTCTGCCCGCTCGATAACTCTGCATGGGGCTATGGCGAATGTCCGCTCAGTGCCACGCATCAGGGATTTGACGGGCGAACGATCCCGGGTCATGTGGATGACTACTGGATCTCATACGGAAGCGGGGGTCTTGATCCTTATGTTGCAGATGGCAGCACGCAGCATACATGGGGCGACTGCACTGCTGACTTTATGGGGGCCAACCAGGGCGTGTTTGGTTGTATTGATGGCGCTACCGTGTTTGGTTATTACACTAACGGCGATCCAACATACGACTTTTATGTAGGAACCGGGTGCCAGGATGGCTGCTATGGTATGCGCAGGTTTGTCGAGTCACGCGGGTACATCGTTTCAGAGAATTTCAACCAGCATATCCACGGGTACAATGGGACTGCAAATGGCTTCACGTTTGAGAACTACACCGGCGAGATAAATGCCGGTCGCCCTGTGATTATTCAGGTCACCGGACATTCCATGCTTGGCTTTGGGTATAACAACAGCACAGGTGCGCAGACCATCTATATCCACGACACCTGCGATCACGCGGATCATGAGATGCAGTGGGGCGGCAATTATTCAGGCACAAAGTCGCACTATGGCGTCACCGTGATGCGGTTAGCACCTGCGAATTCTTCGACTCGTGCGAGCGTCTTCTCAATCATCGAGGATGCGGGCAAGCCGCTTGCGATCGATTCGATCACAAAGAACGAGTCGTGGATGTCACTGGATCACCCTGACATCTCATCGTTCAACCTGGTCGGCTACGGGCAGCGTGCAGTGATCGTGAGGGTGGACGGCGCTGCGGTCGCAAGCGATGAATCCGATACGATCATGATTAGTTCCAACGATCCTGACGAGAACCCATACCCCGGTGGGGTTACTGTTGCCCTGTGTGGGTGTGGCGACGTTGATGGAAACGGCAATGTTAACATCCTCGATGTGCGGCTGCTGACGAACCACCTGGCTGATCCGGATGGGTATCAGGTTGATGCATGGGCTGGTAATGTTGACGGCGCCGGCGGCATCGACATGAATGACGTGCAACTGCTCCTCGCGCATATATTTGATCCGGATGCGAATCTATTAAGTTGTGGTAGGTGAAAACAACTATGGGGGAATTGAATGGTGATATCAAAGACAATCGTGGTCCTAATATTATCTATATTTACAAGTATGCTGCCATTGTCTGTTGGAACTGTAATTTGCGCAGCTACAGACGATAACCCATGTGATGTGGTGGGGGGATCAAAGTGCCCCATTTAGCTCCAATGAATCCCAACTTCGATGCTCATCAGGAGAACCTGCTCGATCCATGGACGGGCGATGTCACAAGCAACGGTATCATTGATTTCGGTGATGTGCAACTGCTTGTTGTGCAGGTCTTCAATCTGACAAAGTATATAATGATATATAATCAACTAGTATACAGTTAACTTGGTATAGCATAAAGAAACAGGAGGGGTGATATGATATGGAAAACTTCGATAATGCTTGCGGTGATGGTGCTGATGCTTGCGGTGTCAGCAGCGTCAGCAGCAAATGAAGTATATCTTGACCCACATCCGGTTTACATACCGGAATGCGGCAGCACGACCGTTCAGGTTCTGCTGAACGCAACTAACACCACGGACACATGGTCAACGAAGATCGGGTTCGGTGATACATGCGTGAACATCACGGATGTGAATTTCACAGACAGTATCTCGACCAATGCGTCATGGGGGCATCACGATGATCACATCTACCTTGGTGGCGTGAGTCTCAATAGTGCGACTGGCGACGGATTGGTTCTTGCCACGCTCACAGTTGAGTGCGATGGCAGTTGTGGACCGGTTGATCTGGAACTGTTAGGCATAGTGGATGTCGAGCGGCTGATAGCGGGACCACCTGATGGTGAGCCACCACACGGAACGATCCATGATGCGACGTGGACGGGCGGAAGCGTGCAGTGTGTTGGGTGCGGGGATGTTAATGGGGATGGAATAGTATCCATGATTGATGCTCTTGCTATAATGTCTGAGAATATTATCACCGGTGAATGGGCAGCAGACGTTAACGGTGATCACGTAGTAAGTATGGGTGACGCACTTGCAATAGTATCGGCTCTCCGGTATCTCCCGTGACAGCCGACTATCTCTAAATTAATATATCACTAACTGCATACTAAATAGTCGCCCATCAATTGCCTTGACCAGATGAGAACTAATCAGACATTCCATGTATCACGTCCATCAAGATT
>JAYEGG010000005.1:0-6490 GCA_034658995.1 Methanobacteriota archaeon
ACTCCCTGCAGCCAGCGCATCATGTCCGACGCAGGACGTGGATTATGCGGATCGTAGTGCCAGCAGCGATCGCCCCTCGACTGTGGTGCATGGCGCATTCATGGAGGTCGTGAAGACAGTCGAGCAGGATCCGGCGATCGGCGAGACTGTTAATGTCACGATCGAGGTCACAAACACCGGCGACCTGCCCGCATACATCAGTCTGACAGATCGGTTGCCTGTAAACACAACGTATGTCAGCGGCAGAACGAATTTTACCGGTTTTACTTTTATGAGGTCGCAGGAGACCGAACGCATCAGTTATGCCATGAGAATCGACTCGCCTGATGTGGATATCCCTGAACCGGTGGTTAAATTCAGAGAAACCGTCTACGCTGGAAGGATCATGAACTACACCGGAAACTATGAGGTGATGATGCCAGCAACATCAGCTATAGAGGTCTCAGCGGCTACAGCGATTCCCGGACCAGGGGGTGCAACACCCATCGATTCAGCGAGCGCGAGCGTAAATGGCGCCGAAAAGATCTCCGAACCCGACCGCTCTACGGATGCAGGGAACGAAACAACCCTGCGGCAGATCAATGTGGGGGCAAAAGAGCTTCAGCGGAAGATCGATTCCCTGAAAACCATGGCGATACCTGGGTTTGGGGGCGCCTGGCTGGTTGTGGCGATCATGATTGCTTACGTGGTCGTAATCCGGCGAATTTTATGAACCAGAATATTAGCAGGATTCCTATTGCAACACCTGCGTACCAGTAGTAGG
Organism: Methanobacteriota archaeon; assembly: GCA_034658995.1. Classification (GTDB taxonomy): domain Archaea; phylum Halobacteriota; class Methanosarcinia; order Methanosarcinales; family Methanogasteraceae; genus Methanogaster_D. The sequence goes on from JAYEGG010000005.1 coordinate 764, forward strand.
GGGGCACGGATGCTACGAATGAACTCAAGCTTGCCAGAAGCGGTTTTTTGCCTGACTTGATGTGCAGCGTAGCTGTTGCCACCCTGCCCCACGTATCCTCGGATTCCATGGCATGGACGATGACTGTGTGATTGCCTGCAAGGAGTCCTGTGGTATCGATCGTTGCTGTAATCTCCTCGGTGTTGCTGTCAAATGCGCCGTCAACCGGCATCATCAGGGTTCCCGTGCCATCTGATCCTGCAAAGTCGATGAAATACTCGGCGCCCGCCACCTCAAGCATCCACCCGGAAACTGCGACCGCGTCGACCACGACCGGATCTCCTTCGTAGCATGACTGTGGCGATAGCTTGATATTGCCGATGTGCGGCACCGCACCAAACGCGGTGATCACATGCGGGTCATACCCTGCCCTGCCATGGCAGCTTGTGCAATTCTTGACCTTGCCGTGCGGCACTCCGGAGATGTCAACCGCATCAAAGAGTATTTCGTGTACATGGCAGTCCACGCAGGCTTTTGGCGTCTTATCCGGGTGGACGCCCGGTTCCAGACCGATTCCGTGACACGCCCAGCACGCTCTTACGATGTGATTGGTCTGCACGGCATCATCTGATGCGGATGTGTCTGCGTTTAATCTGGCATGTGCCCCGAGTTGCGACTCGATTGCATCAACGCGCTTGATGTCCATGCCGGTGCCAAGGTCATGGCACTGGACGCAGTTTGCAAAGACGATGTCGTCCCCATTCACAAGCGGCGGCACATGGAACGTATCAGGCTCATCGCCTCCGAAATTCTCTCCAACAGAGATCCAGCTCACATTGTAGCCGTCCACACTGAGATCACCATCGTCATCATCTTCGATGTCGCTTGTGTCTGCTTCGGATATGTTCGGCGATATCAGCCGCACATCATCGAGCACGACCAGGTCATCGCCATAAGACCTGAATACTCCTGACACGTTCGCCCTGAACACACATACATCGTTTAGCGACAGAATATCTTTCTCGTATTCGAATGATTCGCCCGTATTCACCACATTATCCTCAACCACGACGCCATTCTCCTTCAGTTCGAGCATGGCGAGATTTCCGTTGGTATCGACATGTTTTACCGTGAGAACAAAACTTTCTCCGAGATCCCAGTTCTCGCCAGACCCGAGCGTCTTTGAACTCTCGTCTTCATCGTTGAAATCAAGAAGCAGCCTTGTATAATATGTTACGTTCTCTTTCCGGTCAACGATGGTGTATCTGTCGTTTCTTGCGTACCCTTCCATGTGGCAGGCATAGCACGCCGCATTCGTGGTCTCAGGATGTATTCGCCTGATTGTTTTACCCTCAAACGTCGCAACCCCGCCCTTCACACCCCGCAGGACACCGGTCAGGTTCATCGAAACGATGGTCTGGTCAAAAGTGTTGTTATCCTCCGTGATCGTCTCCTCATACACAAGCGGTTTATCGCCGCTTACAACCTGCTCATCAAGAATCTTTCCTTCTCTGATGATCCGGACAAGCGTACTATTCCCCCACATATCAACAGTTACGACCTTTAATAGGTATCCGTTTCTAAGTTCCCAGAGATCTCCGGCATACAGGGTTACCTCCTCGTCTTCGCATATTAACGCAGATTTTTGGTCTGTTGGATCGATCGCATCGCCCCATTCCTCTGCATTATCCTCATCCTCGTGGCAGTAGACGCAATCAGTTATGATATGGTCAGGATATGCCATTAATTCGTTAGTTGAGCCGTAATGGGATATCGTGTATATGTCGCCCTTGAATGGGTCTGTGGTCTCGACGACGCTGTTGACATGGCATGCAGCGCACCCAACCGTGGTGCTGAGGTTGCTTGTGGTGGAGTTTTCCGGATTGTTGAGCATGTCGGCATCCTTGAAATGCTCGTAAATCATCGGTTCTATATGTTTTGACTGGTCAAAGGTGTGGCAGTCGTTGTTGCTGCAATTCAGCTTCTTCATAGGATGTTGCTCCCCGTGACATGCCCAGCACGCCCGGTGGATATCCCCTTCTGCGTCGTTCACCCTTGCATGGATGCCTTTTTCGAAATCTGCGACAACGAAGTTTGCACCGATGTCATCAGTCGAACTGTGACATACGGTGCATCCGGCTTGATTGAGGTCCTGTCTGGTCAGGACGGTGATGCCTGTGTCCGCAGCACCCACGCCAAACGCATGTCGTATGATATAGACATACCATGATCCCGGTTCGGGATCTTTCACATATATGTACTTGTAGCTGCTGTTGTGATCGTCTGAAAGAACCATCGACTCATTGAACCGCAGGTTCATCATCTCGTCGGTCAGGTTGAAGTTCCAGTCGATCGCGTAGTTGTTTTCGTGTTCCGGATCGGTGGCATTCCCCGGGAATTCATTATTATAACGGGCGACATACTCTGATATGTTCACGCCATCTTCTGAGACTGCATTCGGGCGGACGATGATCAGTTCAAAGCCCCGGTCGCCCCCGGACATGTTGAATTCAATCCATTTCTGGTACTTCGAAACAGTCTCGACAAACCCGTATACCTCGCCTGCTGACATGACATGGCTGTGATTGGTCTCTGTAGAGAGGTTTGTCATTGTAACGTTCCGCGGCTCATAATGCGGCTCAGAATGGCACGCCCCGCATTCTCCTAAAACGTTCTGCGGTATTATGTTGTGTCCACCTGAGACTGCTGTGTGGCAGTCGGTGCAGCTCAGGAGCGAGATCTCGTGCAGCGAGTTATGGCAGGATCTACAGGCAACGTCGTACTCATTATCCCCGTCCACGTCCGCATGTGCGTGGGCAAGCCCCCGCGTGTCCCAGTCTGGTATTATAAGGTCGGTGCGTGCGCCCTCGCAGTCCAGTGGTGGATTTTGGTTGTGGCACTCGCTGCAGCCTGTCGGGATATGAATGACCGGCTTGTATGCAATCGGGTTGGGGGTGCTTGATGTGATGGTGTAGTTTGCCATCCCTGAAGACCAGCCGGATATCCGTGCGATCCATATCCCTTCCCGCACACCACGATCGTCGTCGAACAGAGCGTATTGTGCGAGTGTTGCGCTCTTTGGGCGGTATATTCGTGATCCGGTGGCAAACGACGCGCTCCCGTTCACGCCTGGCACATAGTAAGTGCCGTGCCAGTTATCGCTCTTATTCAGGTCCTGAATGCCTGCCGCATTATCGGTCGGTCCTATCAGGGATAGCGTGAAATCGTACGAGGGGTCATCGCAGGTCACTGTGACGTTGATCCCCCCGTCGCCGCTCACATTGACAATATATGTAGCATCTGACCGCTGGTAGGACGTGAATGTTGGGGCGTAGTTGCCAAGCACGCCGTCCAGCGAGTATTGATCAGCCGGGACTTCCGGGTAGTCCAGACCTCCGTGGCAGAGATCACATGCCACGCCTGAATGGACGCCGGTGTTGGCTGCGTCAGTCCCGTTGAGTGTGTACGGGACTGCGATTTCGTGTTTTACGTCTCCCATTTCATCATGGATGAAGCCGGTGTGACAGTCGGTGCAGTTTGCGATGGAGACATGTGAAGGGTCAGTTAGCGGCGTCTGAATTCTCGGTCTGACCAGATCAGATTCCGCATACATCGAGAGCACCCATTCGCCGCGTTTGGGATCTTTATCATCCAATATAGTCACCCATCCGCTTTCCCCACAGATAAATCCGCCCTGATGCCCGTATTGTATCTCATGCAGATGTACAGGGGTTGCTGTTAGGAACTGGGCGGCATAAGGGCTGTGACACATGGTCTGGCAGTCGTTTTCCAGAAATCCCGGAGCGCATATCTTTAGCTTGTTGTCTTCCCTTTCGATCTTCAGTTCGGTTCCGGTTCTACCATCGCTGAACTCAAGGATTGCTTCGTTCTTCACCTCATCAATCGTTATCTCGGCTGCGTCACCACCTCCGGAGACGCGGATGGTCTTGTCGTCATCGATTTTTTTGATTGTTGCACCCGTCGTCCAGCTGATACTGTGGGCAGTCCTGAGATATCGCAGGAGTCTCTCATCATCAGTTCCGGGCACATCGTCCCAGCAAAACAGATGCCCTGAAGTGATCTTGTTCGGATGTATTGTGGGGGACGAGAATCTCTCGGATGGGTTTGTCTGCGTGCTCCACGCGTCGTGGCATCCTGTTGCCTGACATCCCCAGAGCGTGGTCGTGAAGCTCGTGTCGAAGGTTATGTCGGTTGAATCGATCGTGTTTTTGAAATCAACATTGTAAACGCCGGTGTATGCATCATCCGGGTAATAGAATGTGCCATAATAATACCGGTGCTTACTATCTTCTGCGAGTGTGATGGTGGTGGTGTTTGTTGAAAAATCGTCTGTAGGATACGCAACATCAACACTGATTAAAAGCCCGCTTTTATGCGTCGGCGAGGGCTTGCCATCGGTGATGACGTTTTCAAAGACGTTCACCAGCACGAGGTTCTTCTGGCGGTTTGCGCCTTTCCCGTCCCACCAGTCCCATCCGGCAGAGGTGTTTGTGCGGTAGCCAAGCTGGTACGGGGTCTGCCCGTAGGTCATGACCACGGTGTAGTTGCCGGAATGGTTTATCGCAGGCGGGTGCGCACACACGTCCCCACACATGACCGTTAGCACAGCCACCAGGACCACCAGCACAGCTGCCCATGTAACCGCCCGCACAAAAGCGTATGTGATAGTGGGTGCGATGCGTTCTGGCAGCAGTCCGTGTGAGTGAGTGTGTTTAGTCAAGAAATCCCTCCAGTCACCGATATCTCGTTGGCGTTTCTTCGTCTACGTCGTGTCCGTACGTCTCTGCCGCCTCAAAGGTTATCGCCACGCCTGCATCCGAATGGCAGCCGAGACATGCCCAGTACCCTTTGGAGATGTCTGAGCCGTCCACGTTTCCTGCGGCGTGACCAAACGGCAGCCCTGCTGCGTGTGGCGATGATTCGTTACATCCGCTGAGATAGAATGTGGCGTGTGCGTATTCACTCAGGTCTGAGCCGACGATTGTTGCTCTGGAACCTGCGTCAAAGAAATCAGGGTCATTGTAGTTGTGATCCCGGTTTCCGTGGCAGCGGTCATCATCGCAGACGCGAACCGTTCTCCGCGTGTGCGTGCCCGACAACCCAAATAGGAGGGTGTCATGGCAGAAGTTGCACAGTTCATCGGTGCTGACCGACCCACTGCTATCAATGTCAAGACTCACCAGTTCCAGTTCGCCGGTCGGGTTAAACGATGCACCATCCCAGACAGCCTTTTCCCATTTGCCGCTGTTGCTGTCCCACAGATACGCAACGTCGCCAGAACCGTGCGCCCCGTCAGCAAAGTCCATCGTATATATCACCGAACCGTCATACTCGATCCCGCCAACACTCATATAAGTCGTATAATTATTGTTGTTTGCCGCATTCTTGTGCGCTATAACGGTCTGCGAGCCGTCCAGTTGGCTCCAGACGTCAGCATGACACTTTGAGCACTTCGAGTTCATTTCGCAGACATCATAGAACGTGTGCTGCCCCGCAAACATTGAGAGCGTCCATGGAATTGCAAATAATGTGAGTGATGCCACTGCAAGTATCATCCATAGATTTCTTTCTCGCATGGTTCTGTACCCGGAATTTTTTGTGTTGGTAGTTAAAAACGTCAGGCTCCATGGACTTAAATGTTACCGCGGACACAGGCTTTGGGCAAGAAGTTACGCATGCCCGTGACTGCCCCGGTGCGACGCAACACCACATATCGCACCATTTCCA
>JAYEGG010000006.1:0-6465 GCA_034658995.1 Methanobacteriota archaeon
CTCCTGCGGCGCCCGCCACTCTTGCGGTATTCGAGCAGCACAAGGATCATCACCACAGACACACATCCAAGTAAGAACCATACGCCGGGGTGGGCACCGAGCACCTGCGAGAAGTCAATCGCGGATGTGCCCATATCGGCGCTCCCCGGGATCGGCGAGGTCATGGGCGTCGATTCTGTTACCGGCAGCAGGTTGACCTGTGGGGGCGTGACGGCTGCCGTTGCACCGGTCTCGACCGCACCCGGCACGGCAGAAGCCGCATCAGTGACATTTGCAGAAGCCGCCACACTCTCGGATGTGAACTGCGTACCACCTTTCATCAGTGGCGCAGGAGAGGGTGTGGGCACTGGTACCGGAACACTCGATCCGCCAGTCTCCACCGCCACATCTACAAGCGCATCCTGCGTTCCTATGAGCGTTGGCTGGCACCACCACTCGATGATTGCTGATAATCCTGCCGCGCCAGCCAACACGACAAGATATTTCTGTAAAATGTCGGTAATAGAATCTCTATCTGTTTTATCTGGTACAACAACGATTAACTTACGTATCGGTGCGTAAATCTTAATCTTTCGACCTTTAACACTCCATTTCGTTTCTTTCACCTTGATGAGTCCTGAGTCGATCAGCGCATCCAGATTGTATTTAACGGTTGTGAGCGGCACCCCAAGTTCTTCGGAGACATCTGATGCCGACATAGGCTTATCTACGAGCAGTTCGAGCATTTGCCGTGCGGAATCGTTCGAAAGCACTTTTGTGACTTTCTTGGATTCCTCGCCAAGCGGAAGGATTAGTACCTTCTCTGTGGCATCATCGTCAGGTTGCATGTCATGTACGTCACAGTCACCCTTAAAACACTTTTTCATGGCTGCGAAATGAATCGAAGTTAACGAGACTGTCGCGCCACAAACAGCGAGGGCGGTGGTTTTGACACTTTTTATTATTTTCTGGGACGATTCGAAAACCGCAGAGGGACGGGAGAGAGAAACAACACCCCTCTGCGATCCTCAGCGTCCTCTGCGGTTAATCTTTTTTTGCCATGATCCACTTATCCGGAAGAAATTAAAAAGTCTCGTGGTTTTGAAGCAAGTTGGTCATTTACCCAGGTTTTTTTCATGGTATGTGCAATAGGGTGTCCAGTCACTCTACGTACCATTCCTATTTACGAAAAAGTATATCACCAGCCCCACCCAGAGGGCATTTCTTGCTCGCAAACTTTTCACAAAAGTTTGATCAAAAACTGACTTCCAACCCCGGGGGGCAAAACCCCCAGTCCCTATATCGCTGAGTCCCGTGCGCGATACATATCTTTTACCCCCCGCAAGATAACACACTTGCAGAGGTGATCTGATCAAGCAGATTGCACTGGTCACAGGGGATTTCTCGCTGCACCAGTTGATCATACCTGAGATGCGGTTGAGGAACATCCGGATTGCGACGTTTGAGGTCGGCGAACCGATACCGGTGTACGTGGGCGTGGTGATCACCACTCTGCCTGAAGCAGGCGGGGTCTGTTTTGATCGTGATCACATCGTCATCGTGGACCCCGCAGACTCTGTGGACATGATCGTGGATCGTGCAATGTTAAAGCTGCTTGATATCAGGGACGCTGCTATCCTGATAGGAATCGATCCGGGCGAGCACACGGGCGTTGCGGCGGTTGCCGGGGATGTTGTGCTTTCCACTCATCGCGTTCCTGCAGTGGAGGTCTATCAAACCGTGGATAGAATCATGCAATCAATACCTGCGAGGAGCGTTAACATTCGGATCGGGCATGGCGCACGTCTGATCAGGACGCAGCTAATCAATTCGCTGCTAAAACTCGGTGTGCGCATAGAACTGGTGGATGAGACCGGGACCACGCCAACCGGTGGCAGAGATCTTGATATACGTGCCGCAATCAAGATTGCACATCTCAAAGGAGTTTCTGTCGGTCAGCAGTCCATAACTCCAACGAGCGGAGAGATCCGATTGATTCAGGATCACAGCAGGGAGCAAAGTGTGGGCGAACTCACGATTTCGCGAGTCCTTGCAGAGAGGGTTGCTACCGGGAAGTTGAGCCTCAGGGACGCAATTTCAATACAGAGGAATGCCGAAGAGATGGATACTGAATGCTAACAAATGACGCCATCCGACAAACCTTTATACTAATCAATAGTTATTATATCATACATAATCACGGTGGTTGTAATGGGCATCATAAAACGAATAAGGAGTAACTTTTCTGCGGCAATAAACAGGGTTTTTAAGCGTGGAAAAACGCGGCGCATCGGAATATACGGTCCGCCGAATGCAGGGAAGACCACGCTTGCAAACCGGATCGTGCGAGACTTCACCGGCGATGTGGTTGGCTCGGTCTCAAATATTCCGCACGAGACCAGACGGGCGCACCGCAGAGAAGGAGTAACCATCAAATCAGACAGTTCAGCGATCACGCTCGACATTGTGGACACCCCGGGGCTTGCGACAAAGATTGATTTCCAGGATTTTATGCAAGCGGGTCTCAACGAGGACGAATCCAGACGAAGGGCAAAAGAGGCGACTGAGGGAGTAATAGAGGCGGTCAGATGGCTTGACGACCTCGAAGGCGTGATCCTGGTGATGGATGCGACCGAAGATCCGTTCACACAGGTAAACGTCACCGTAATCGGTAATATGGAGGCGCGCAATCTCCCGCTGCTGATCGCGGCAAACAAGATCGATCTTGAAAACTCAGCCCCGTCGCGCATCAAGAGCGCTTTTCCGCAGCATCCAATGGTGCCGGTCTCCGCATTAAACGGAGACAACATCGACATACTGTACGGAAAAATCGCAGACCATTTCAGGTGATCAGATGAAGGGCATACAACTTGACATGATCTCAAAAGAGAAGCTCGATCGGCTCACAACAGTGGAAAAGATACGCATGATCCTCGATAGCGTGGAAGGCGGGAAGATAATCGTTCTTGAGAGTGGACTGACTCCACAAGAGGAGACTAAGTTAATCGAGGCAACGATGACGAAGATAACCCCGGGAGAGTTCTCCGGAATCGAGATTGAGAGCTATCCCAGTGGTGGGGGCCAGTCATGGCTCAATAAACTGCTCAAGAAGCCGGGCGGCGGGTCCCGGCTGACCATGATCGGACCAGCGGATCAACTGAAGATGATAAAACGTGATCGAGATATGATCAGCGCTCTCGTGTCTTCAAGGTGAGGTTAAGCGGCTTGCCGGTACTTTTCAGTACTCGTACTTCCGGTGATAGCCTCTCGGCGTTATGATCCGGCTGCCGCTTAATTTTGACTCGCTGTTGCCGATGATTACGATGGCATGCATATCAACAAAGTCGTCGAAATCGAGAACATCCCCTAGCGTGGTTACAACCGCGCTCTCACCGTCCCTGAACGCGTCTTTGACAATCCCTACCGGCACCGACCCCTGCCTCTGTTTCCTGATGATCCCAATAGCTCTGACAAAGTTGGTATTCCTGCCTCTGCTCTTCGGATTGTACAGCGCGATCACGAAGTCTGCGGCTGCCGCGCTCGATAGCCTGCGCTCAATATCCTCCCACGGCGTCAGCAGGTCGCTCAGACTGATGACTGCAAAATCGCCAGTGATCGGAGATCCAAGAATGCTTGCTGCCGCGTTTGCCGCGGTTACTCCGGGAACCACCACGATCTCAACATCCATGTCTGTTTTGTCTGCGATTTCAAGAACGATCCCTGCCATGCCATAGATTCCGGCATCGCCACCGCTTATGATAGATACGATGTCACTGCCTGATGCCAGCTCCAGCGCCTCGCTGGCTCTGGCGACCTCCTTTCCCATGCTGCTGGTTATGATCGTCTGATCCGCAAGCAGTGATTGGATCTGGTCAAGGTAGGTGGCGTTGCCGATGATGTAGCGCGATTCGGCGATCGCTTTCTGTGCTGCGACAGTCATCAGGTCCGGGTGCCCGGGACCAATGCCGACGATGTAGAGTTTACCACGTCCGGGAGTCATGCCCTGTTATCAGGGCTTCTGTATCTTATGTTATGCGTTTTGTGGGGGTGCAAGGGGCAAGGCAGGACTTGGGCGCGGTTTGGTGAATGGGGTGGTCATGCCACCCTGGTAGGGAAATGTTAAAATACAATACAAGTTCACCTGATCTTACCGACGGGCCCATAGCTTAGCCAGGTGGAGCGCACGGCTGATAACCGTGAGGTCCTGCGTTCGAATCGCAGTGGGCCCATTCATGCCACCGAAAAACGTCCCGATCCCTGGGTCGTGCTTCGATGGTTTTAAATGATATCCGTGCAAACGGATGTCTGTGCCGTGATAGCTCAGTCTGGGAGAGCGCTGCCCTGAAGAGGCAGTTGTCCCCGGTTCAAATCCGGGTCACGGCATCCGTGTATGCACCGGTAGTGTAGCGGTTATCACCGGGCGTTGCCAACGCTCGAACTCGGGTTCGATTCCCGACCGGCGCATGGTTTTATATCATTGTTAGCGTAATCTGGGGTATGGGTGATATTCTGCGCAAAGCACGTCTTTCCACACAGCCAGCCGATGTTCTTGCGTTCACGTCCTCAATCGACGTTGATGAGTGGATATTTGAGTCAGATATTGCAGTTGATCGTGCGCACCTCGTGATGCTGACTGAAGAAGGCAGTATCACGGGCGAGGTTTGTTCCCGGATACTATTGGCACTGGATACGATACAGGGCGGTGGTATCGGCGAGTTGCCCTCGGAAGAGGATATACATGCTGCGATCGAGTCAAAGCTCATTGGCATGGTCAGCGAGGACATAGGCGGGCGCATGCACACCGGGCGCAGCCGAAACGATGAGGTTGCCACCTGCATCAGGCTACGCTTACGTGATGAGTTGCTGCATATAATGCGCGAACTAACCAGCCTCAGGGAAATTTTGATCGCGCACGCAAAGGTGCACACCGGGACGCTGATGCCAGGATATACGCACACGCAACACGCGCAGCCAACCACGCTTGCGCATCATCTGCTTGCTCACGCAGGCGCGCTCGGGCGGGATTATGGCAGGCTATCTGATGCGTACGTCCGCGCGAACGAGAGTCCACTTGGCGCGGCTGCGTTTGCTGGCACCGGGTTCCCTGTGAACCGGGCGCGGACATGCGAGCTTCTCGGGTTTGACTGCGTGATCGAGAACTCGATGGACGCTGTGAGCGCACGCGACTTTATGATTGAGTCTGCATCGGCGTTTGCAAACCTCATGACCAATCTCAGCCGCATCGCAGCAGAACTGATCCTCTGGTCGTCATCCGAATTTGATTTTATAACCATCGACGACCGATACGCATCCACGTCATCGATCATGCCGCAGAAGAAGAATCCGGACGTTGCAGAGCTGGTACGCGGGAAAATGGGCAGCACGGTTGCCGCGCTGGTCGGTATACTCACAATCACAAAGGCGCTTCCGCAGAGCTACAACCGTGACCTGCAGGAGGCGACCCCGCATCTATGGAGCGCGGCTACTTGCGCGCTTGCAAGCGTCCGCATGACCGCGGGCATGATTGACACCATGACTGTGCATGAAGAGAACCTTGCGCGGCAGGCAACCAACGGATTTGCCATGGCGACCGAACTTGCTGACGCGCTGGTGCAAAGATGCGGGATCCCGTTCAGGACGGCGCACCAGATCGTGGGCACGCTTGCGCGGATGGGCGATGCGCCATCGCTTGAGACTATCGACGAGACCTCTTTGTCGATGATCGGCAGACGGCTGAGCGATTCGGGTCTCGACGAGCAGGCGATATCAGATGCGCTCGATCCGGTGGCAGGGATACGCGCGCACGTCAGCGGAGGTCCTGCGCCTGACGACGTGGCGCGGGTGATCACTATTTTTGAAAGTGCGTTGCAGAAAGACCGAATCGCGCTGGACGCGCGATGCAAGCATGTGAACGATGCAGCAGAAATGCTTGATCGCGAGGTGCAGGCGCGCAAGCACGTGTGATGATTCGAGTATGTTTGCCGCTGCGCCACCTGAAAAGTCCCCCTGGTGTTTTTCATCGATTATTTTGATTGTGGCAGTCGGATATTCCCACAATCCGATTCATGGCAATCGCGCCTGAACCAACACCCCGGTCCTCTGGTTCCCCTGCTGCGGTATCGGCACACCCGATTCTGGTCTCCAAGCCACTCCACCCCACTCCACTCCCGTATATGCAGCCACGTTATGTCCATCGAACGCGATTAATCGACCAATCCCAACCAGGTGAGAATGCACCCAAAGTGAGTGAATCAGTTGTCGCTCTGGCTAAGCAATATATAGCATGGTTTATTCTGATTATTAATATATAAACTTTGATTATATAATTGTTGAACCGGAACGTTTAAATACTCTTACATTGTAGTGATATTCGTGTGAGCGGGTTTCCAAACTCTTTTTACCACACTAACCCCCACTCCCCACTCCCCACACGCCCGCTCGCACAAAACCCCCTTTAACTGTTTTTGTCTGGTACTATTGGTGATG
>JAYEGG010000007.1:0-1919 GCA_034658995.1 Methanobacteriota archaeon
GCTACCAGCGTTCTTTCCGAATACGATTTCACAGCACCTGTTGCGAGCGGATCACACCTCTTTGATGGCATGGTGGTCGTGCCGTGCAGCATGAAAACACTCGGGAGCGTGGCAAACGGCATATCAGATACTTTGATCGCGAGAACTGCTGATGTCTGCCTCAAGGAGGGCAGAAAGCTGATTTTAGTCCCGAGAGAGACCCCGCTTAGCATGATTCATATCGAAAACATGTTGCGTGCAAAACGCGCCGGTGCAGTGATCCTTCCGGCGTGCCCGGGATTCTACCAGAAGCCAGAGACCATCAGTGACGTGATCGAGATCATTGTCGGGCGGATACTGGACCAGGTTGGTATTGGGCATGAGCTGTGTGAACGGTGGGATTGATTAATACTCGATCAAAACCATATTATATTATGTCCAGCAATTTCGAGCAGATATTTGCAGAGCATCCGGAATGGTTTGGCGAATGGCGCGAGCCAGTGGTTCTCCTGATTTTTCTGATTGCGCTGGTACTCATAATTCCGTATATACACATCGAACTGTTTGAAGATTATGTGAAACAGTTTTTTGGCAAAAAGGAATAGGTTGTGCGAACCATCAGGATTACACGCCTTACATCAGGATGCGAAGTCATTGATGATCTGCTTGGCGGTGGATTTGAGAATGGCGTGGTAACACAACTGTTCGGTGCTCCCGGAACCGGCAAGACAAATATCTGCCTTCAACTGATCATAGAATGCGTGAAGGGTGGAAAGAAGGTTGTGTTTATCGATTCGGAGGGATTTTCCCCGGAGCGTTTCGAACAGATCGCTGGCAGCGACGCGTCAGATATTGCAAAGGACGTGATTATATATGAGCCGATAAATCTCGATCAACAGTACTCTAACATAAAAGAACTTGATAAGATCGTCAAAGAGAACATGGGGCTCATTGTGCTCGACTCTGCCACCACGTTCTACCGGCTTGCGCTCGAAAATGGGGACAACATGTCGCTGCGCCGGGTGCTCGCAAATCAGGTTGCGCATCTGCACAGAATCGCACGAAAATACGGTATTGCGGTCGTGATCACCAATCAGGTCTACACAGACATCGATTCGGACGAATTATGCGCGGTTGGCGGAACCATGGTCGAGCACCTCTCAAAGGCGATCATCAGGCTCGAGCATGTTGGTACAGGCAGGCGCCGGGCAACCATCCGGAAGCATCGGTCAAGACCCGAGGGCGTCTCATGTGAGTTCCTGATCACCCAGCAGGGGGTGCAATAGTGCAATGATCGATGCTTTAAGCCTGATGCGGACGATTGGACTGATCGTAGCCGGCGTAGTGATTGCAAGCATCGTCGTTGAGACCAACATCCTTGCCAGATTCAGGGTGTTTACAGCGGGGTTCTGCAGGATCTCAAACCTGTCACACGGGTCAGCGACGTCGCTCATCGCCTGCATCATGAGTTCAACCGGCGGAAAGTCGATGCTTGCCGAATTCTACAACCGGGGCGATGTTGGCAGGACAGAGACCACGCTAACAATCCTGATGAGCACGTTCCCGGTCGTGGTCGGCGAATCGCTCTTCAGAGTGCACGCGCCGATCGCAATCGTGCTGCTCGGACCCGCGGTTGGCGTGGTCTATGTCGGGCTTACGCTCTTCTCTGCTTTCCTGCAGACTGCTGGCGCGCTGATCGTCGCAAGGATCGTGCTTCCGAAGACAGAGTGCTCTCTTAAAGAGGGGGCTTCGTTAAAGCATGAATCGGTTGAATTTAACAAAAAAACCGTCTCAAGCGGGATAAAACATGCGTATCCAATGCTCAGGAAGATTGTTCCGATCCTGATCATCTCCATGCTCATAATCGGGGCGTTGCTCGATCTCGGTGCAGGCGTTTACATCGCGGGAGCGTTCGCGCCGATCCTGAACCTTCTGGGTCT
>JAYEGG010000007.1:2019-6418 GCA_034658995.1 Methanobacteriota archaeon
CCGTTGCGCCCGACATCGCACAACTCGCATCTGGGCTCGCGCTCAACTCCGCCCTCGGAATCCATGAGCCGTGTAGCGTAAGCGAGCACGGTTGCATTTGAGAGCGTGCCTGCGATCAGGATCGCATCGAATATCTCCTCTTTTGATAGCCCGAGCTTCTCTGCGATGCGGGTATGTACTCGCAGGCAGTGATCGCACCTGAGTGCAGCGGACACGCCTATCGAGATCAGTTCGACCGTTTTCGGATCAAGGCGCTTGAATTCCCTTATGATTGCGCTGTCGTAGAGTATCTTTGGGACAAGGAGTTCTGGTGTTTCCCGCAGGTACTGCAGGATATACGGAACCTCGCCGTAGTATTTCTCGACTGCATCCATCAACTCATCCACAACATCCTCAGGATCCTGCTGCATGATCCTCTGTATCTTCTCGATGTCCATTCGTGCCTCCTCGGGTCTCCTATTTAAGACTTCTAAATGACAAAACCGGTCACCGATTTTGGCAATATTCTTATCAACATATAATCCCTCACGCGCGATGGCAGCACCGTTGCAATCTCGCTGAGTTTCACGCCCTCTTCAAACGTTATATTCTCGATAACTTCCTTGCACCGGGAATACGGCAGTTTGACGCGAGCGCCTGTGAGCTGCAGCGTGATTGGCGAAGGAGAGAGCGATTCATTGATCTTTGGTATCTGTTCCTTGATCTCTTTCATGATGCGGGCTGGGTGCGTGGTCAGCGGGTCCTTCGAGATATCAAGCCGGACTTCATCAAGGATCGTGCCAGCGACCTCTGCCAGTTTATCAAGCGCACCAATTTCATTTTCACCTCTCAACCGGTGTGCGATCCTGCCAAGCCCGCCAACATAAGCATCCGCATACACCGGGACCTCCTCAAGCTCCGGAGTGCCTGTTGCGATGCATGGCACCTCAATGTCCTTGTACAGGACGTATTTTTTATTTATGATGCAGTCCTCGAAGTTTCCGAACGTAAAGATTGCAAGATCGTGCTCCTCAGAGAGTGCACGCTCCTTTGATGATGTTTGTGCGGTTCTTCGCCCGACACCTCGCGCAAGCCCTATTAATGTTGTGTTTGCACCTTGTCTGCGCATATACTCTGCCACATCACACGCGTGATGCGGAAGATGCTGGTATGCAAGTGTTGGCGCGATCACGATGATGTCGGTGCCTGCGAGCGGCGCTCTCGTGATCTTGGCGCGGAGTTCTTTCGCCAGGTCCTCAACCATGGATATGTCCGCGTGTGGGCAGAGCATCTGGATCATGACCTCGGTCTGCATGAAATTGGTCTGGATGACGTATCCGCCGAGGTCCTCGATTAATTCGATTACAAGATTGTGTTTGAAGACGCCGCCTTCGTACAGGATCGGTTCAAGCATGATTGATCACCTCTTCACTCATGTCCTTCAATTGATTCATCATATCGTTCGCCCGGTCGATCCATTCGGGTTTTATTGCATCCTCTGATGCGACAAATAGCATCTCAGACTCTGTGGAGACGTGGTGCCGCACCCGAAAGCCCTCTGGCGTGATCCTGAGCAGCGCATCAGCAAGCCGTGTATCAACCTCTCTGCGCGGATCGGCAATGACCACCTCGGCAACCGATTTCGCGACCCCGGTCTTATCCTCCGTCGCTATCGCTACCGTCTTCTTGTCAGGTTGCGAAATGTTCTCACGCCCGTACTCTGCCACGAGGGTGCTTAACAGCGAAACAACATAACCCTCATTGGTGATTGCTATGAGCACCCCTTCGGCACTCGTAGTCCCGGTTGTGATATCTGCCATGTCTTTGATGCGTATGGGTGGAATACCGGTCCTGATCAACGCACATAAGATGAAAACAGGCTCCACCGGGTCGATGTATACCCACAAACGCCCTAAAACCGTTGTTAGTTCCAGATCAGCGAGAACATCACGGGTCACCAATTCATACGACTTTGCACCGATTGTATCCGGAGATTCAACCCTGAATATTTCGAGTGGCTTCATGTCATATTCACCTTTACCTTCACTCAGACAACTTTTATAGCTCGACAAAACCCGATGACAGGAGCGCGGAACCAACTGCGCCAATCAACTGCGCATTTGGCGGTACGATCACCTCTGCCTGGAGTAATTCGTGCATCGCATGAGGCAGCCCCTCGATTAACGCGGTGCCCCCGACCATTATCACAGGCGCCCTCACCTCGACCTCCTGAAGCTGCTGCTCATAGACCTGTTCTGCCACGCTGTAGCAGGCTGCTGCCGCGACATCCTCGTGGCGTGCACCCTTTGATAGTGAGTTCACAAGGCTCTGGATACCAAATACGATGCAGTAGCTGTTCATCGAGATGTTGGATGGTGTGCCGGAAAGCGCAAGCTTGCCGAGTTCGGTGATGTCAACGCCCAGGCGCTTTGCCGTCATCTCAAGGAAACGCCCTGATGCACCTGCGCATATCCCGCCCATCGTGAAGATTCCGGGAATCCCGTCGTTCACGGATATCGCCTTGTTATCCATCCCGCCGATGTCGATTACGGTGGCAAACCCTTTCTGACGGTCCGCAAGGTAGACCGCGCCCTTTGAGTTGACTGTAATCTCTTCCTGAACCAGATCGGCTTTGAACGGACCCCCGAGGAGGAATCTGCCGTATCCGGTGACGCCGAGTGCCTGAACCGCATCCCTGTCGACGCCAGACTCCTTAAGAGCGATTGAGTAAGCCTCTTCCGCGCTCTTGAGCACGTCAGTGGAACTGACCCAGCCAAATCCGAGAACCTTGTTGTTCTCCATCACAACCGCCTTCGTGGTGGTCGATCCTGAGTCGATTCCGGCTGTAAGCCCGGTCTGTTTCTCGCGCGCAAGCAGGCTGCGCCTCTTCGCTATCGTTGTGAGCGCCTCCATCCTTGTGAGAAGCGTGTCTGCCGTGGTGCGCTCGGTGTAAGAATAACTGATTACAGGAAGCCCCGATTTATCATTGATGTACCTGCGGATCTCATTTCTGACAAGTGCGCCCTCCGCACACCGAAAACACGTTCCGATGAACACGGCGTCAGCGGTGGTGTGACCCTCAACAACCGAGATTGCACGGGCAAGCATCAGCTTAAGGTCAGGACTCGTTACCTTAAGCCCGAACTTTTCCTCTGCCGATTCCACTTCCTCAAGATCAATGTCAGGGAAGATGATCTTTGCGCCAACCTGCTCAGCGGCTGATTCGATCTCGCCCTGGATTCCGGTGTATTCGGAGCCGCACGAGATCTGCGCTACCTCAATTTCATTCATTGTTCGCCTCCGTTGCCCCCAAAGTCTGCTCAAGTCCACCCAGGAATTCGGATATCTTGTACACAAAGTCCTTTGCCGCATCATCCGATGTCGGATAATCAAGTTCGAGGATTGGGATCCGTTTTGCGCGGATCAAAAACCCCACAAGTTCACTTGTCCGATGACAACCCATGCATCCGAATCCGATCGGCGCATCCTCAACAAGGATTGCAGCCTCTGCGCTTTCGAGGAGCGGGTCAAGGAGCGACATGCGCCCGCGAACGCCCGCCGGAACCTCGACAGCAGCATACTTAAGCCCGATCTTCGGATCATCAGGTGTAATATTCAGTGGCGGGGAGTCAATCCCTGCCGTGGTCACCTTCTTCCTAATCTCCTGCATAACCGCAAGGGGCTTGTGACCGAAACGTTCGACCAGATCGTAGAGGATCAGGCTGTTACTGGGATATATAAAGATGTTTGCCATATTTCCGCCTCGTTGACTTACCATGGTCGATTCTGGTGATTCTGGTATATGAAGATATCTACCACACCCCGGGGGAGTTTTTGATTTCCCCTAACTTTCCGCGTGTCGCGGAGAGCCCGGATTTTCTTTATGTTTCATGTCAAAGACATCTTCAAATGTCGGTCAGAACGAAACCTGCGCCCGATATAGGTGCGATCACGAAGGGGGTTCATAATCGGACTAATGAAACCACTATACTGAACTGATCCCGTTTTTGTTTCGTTCAGTATTTGATGCAAAGAGGCTCCATGGTATCTTCCGTGACAGTGAACCCGAGCTCTATCAGATTAACCATCTACTCAGCCGTTCGATATCGGTTTTGCAGAGTTATTCCGGTCAGTCGAAAATATAATGAACCGCGGATAAACGCGAGATGAACGCGGATTTGTTAATCGGGCATCTCTCGTAAATCTCGCGTGCATCTCTCGGTTAATAGAATTGAAAGAAGCCATAGTAACCAGAAAGTAATAAAATCACTAACATCAAGGGATATTCCTTATTTACTTGATTTATCATGGATATCGATTTCACAGGAATTACAAAGAGCCTGCAAAGATCTTACAAAAGGTGATCCCCTACCGATATTTGTGAAACACGCCGTATTCAGCACGCCACTTATCTATTGTC
>JAYEGG010000008.1:0-3641 GCA_034658995.1 Methanobacteriota archaeon
AGAGATGCCACTAAAAGTACGAAGACGATTAGTGGCAGCCGATCTCTGATATTTTCGGTCATCCGTACACACCTTTATATTCATTAGACGTGTCCGGATATAAAATGCAACTTTTGCGGCACACGCTCGACAGTCATTCGCTCGATCCGCGGATCGATCATTCAGGGTTTGCGATTCCCCCATTTGTGAGGATTGTCACGGCATTTGGTGAAGAATGACGCAAAAACAAAAATATGAACCCAAAAAACGAAGATGCACCGAAAGCGGCTGATATCCCCACAATAACACCCGAGATGGTGGAGGAAACGAACATCGCGATCGCAAAAAGACGTATTGGTAGACCAGGATCCGCCCTGAAGAATATCGCGGATGCGCCCTGCCCGGTATGCGGCTCACCGTCAGTGAGTTTTGCGGATGATCTCGTATTCGAAGTGGTGCTGACTGGCGAACGAATCGTGATTCCAAACTTATCGGGACTTCGATGCTCAAACTGCGGGGATTTTGCATTCGATGCCGATTCATCGAAGATCATCGGGTGAGCACACCGGAAACAAAACCGCTGGCGGATACGAATGCAGGATATCGACGGTCGGCGCAGGAAAACTCGGGATGTACTTTCCGAAAGGTACGTGTTTAGCTAACTATAAGATTGCAGCTAAATACATACGGAACCACAAGATTACACTGATTTCCACAAGATTTCTGTGTTAATCTCGTGAAATCTTGTGTAATCTCGTGGTTTTTCGCCTTGGCTAAACACATACTCCGAAAGATGTTCTCAGGGTCATGGAGATCACAAAGAGGGGCAAGGCGATCGTGACGCCGCTTTCACGAAGGAATATGATGTTGGAGTTGTATCCGGAGTGAACCGGATCGTCCCGCAATCCTGTTCTCTTAATTCCGCGAGTTCACAGTCACTGCACCAGGGTCACCGCGTCGACACAATCTTCACCACGTCTCGGTCCTCAAGCGCTCTTCCCATCCGCATCTTCCGTCTGGCATCAACCGCATGTAGAAACCCCTCTCCGATGTCGGTGTGCACCTGGTACGCAAGATCGTGCGCTGTGCTGCCCTGCCGCATCAGGAAAGCATCAGGAAGGACGTTTCCTTTCTTGTCCGCAAATTTTGACTCGTCTTCAACCGGATATGCCACGATCTGGTCAAGGAGATCGAAGACTGCCGCATTGATGCACCGCTGTATGCCAGTTCCGCCCATCGCCCCAATCATATCCTGAATCTTACTGAGAGCCTTAGTCTGCGCACCTGTGAGGTCTTTTGAGACGATCTCAAAGCTTGAGTCACCGGGTGTGTATGAGATCGCACCGCTCCGGTCTGCCATGCGCAGCGCAAGTTCTGCTTCGGCGGATGTCGGGATCACCGTGTAATCGAGGTCGCATAACCTCCGGAGGTTTTCTTCAGGTGCGATATCAGCCTTGTTTGCTGCGATGATCATGGGTTTACTCTCTCTGCGGAGCAGGTCTGCAAAGTCCTGCACATCCGAATCCTCCCATTTATGTATGGGCTTTGCACAGGTCTCGTTAAAATGGAAAAGGGCTGTTTTTGCCTGCAGGATGCTTATGCCCGCGCCAGCGAGCTGTTCAGCGATCACGACCTCTGCTTTCAGGTTTTCTGCGTGTATCTTCTTTGATAGTCTGTTCCAGTTCCGGCTGAGTATCGAAGATAGCCACAAGGCAAACTCGCGTTCAAGAAACTCGATGTCCCCAACCGGATCATGCTCGCCGAGCTTCACAGGGTTACCCTCGATATCGGTTCCGCCCGAGGCATCGACTACGTGGATGATCGCCTGCGCCTGACGCAGGTTGTCAAGGAACGCATTGCCAAGCCCCCGTCCCTTGTAGGCGTCAGGCACGAGACCCGCGACATCAATCAGCTCGATTGGCACAAACCGGATGCCGTTTCGGCAGTTTGTGCATCTGGTATCAAGGTCTGTACACGGGCATTCCGTGCGCACATACCCGATTCCGTGGTTGGCGTCAATGGTAGTGAATGGATAATTTGCAATTTCGACATCCGCAAGAGTCGCGGATTTAAAAAACGTCGATTTCCCGGAGTTTGGTTTTCCTGCAAGTGCTATCGACATCGACATGGCGATGACATGTTGTCTGGCTCCGGATAAATAACTTGCGCTGCGATACATCACACCGCCACAAACCCGAGCTTTTTTTGATGGTCGGTTGGATGATGACCACATGAAGTACGTGACGACAGTTGTGCTCTTTGTTGTCGGGTTGTTGGGGGTTGCCAGATATGTGCGGATCTGGCGAAAATAGGTATCCACTTCAAAAAGCAATGGTATTTTGACGGGATTTACAGGATTTACAGGATGTTGACATTGCGGTATATCCTGTCGATCCTGTTAATCCGGTCTAATAATTTTGTATGTGTTTAGCTGAGGTGAAAAACCACGAGATTACACAAGATTACACGAGATTAACACAGAAATCTTGTGGAAATCCGTGTAATCTCGTGGTTCCGATGTGTTTAGCTGCAATCTCATGGTTAGCTAAACACGTACACCATTAGATTTGAAGTGGATACGAAAATAGGTAAGCCTGGAAGCTTCGCAACGGATAACAGGTCGGCTATCGTGATTGACCCGGGTGGCGATGCCTGATGGCACCCTTGAGATGACTGACAACATCGCCCACCTCGGCAGATCCGCATGCCGCAAGCATATTAACAGTCCTGATCAGTGCGGATTGTTTTTGTTCGTGCTCCCGCGTCTGATAGACCCGTATCGCCCGGAGAAAGTCGATTTTCCGAAACTCGGGCCAGAACGGCGCGCAGAAATAGGCTGCGCACTCGCTTCCGTTCGCCTGCCACGGGAGAAAGTTCGAGGTGCGGATGTCGCCGCCGGTTCGTATGATCAGATCGACATCCGAGTCAGCGACGCCGTTTGTGTACAGGTGACGTGAGACGACCGACTCATCGATGTCATCAGCCCGCAGTTCACCCGCCCGGACCTTCCGAGCCATATCCTGCACCGCATCAAGGATCTCGCGCTGCCCGCCGTAAGCGACTGCGATGTTGAGGCGGAGTCCATCGTAGTTGCAGGTAACATCCTCCACACGC
Source organism: Methanobacteriota archaeon (assembly GCA_034658995.1). Lineage (GTDB taxonomy): Archaea > Halobacteriota > Methanosarcinia > Methanosarcinales > Methanogasteraceae > Methanogaster_D. Next base: position 3,094 of record JAYEGG010000008.1, read on the forward strand.
CTTATCGCATCCTGAAGGTGGGCGGGCAGTAGGTGCACCTCGCCGATCGCCGAAACCTTCATGCGTCTTTCGTGAGTGCGAGGATCGTCTGCAAGTTCGTCGAGTTTTCTGGCGATGATCTCAAATATCTTTGCACGCTCCGGTTCCGGGCGTGAGAAGTTCTCGGTTGAGAATGCGTAGATCGTTGTCTGCTTTATCCCGAGTTCCCAGCACCACTCAAGAAACTGCTCTGTGGTCCTGGCGCCGTAGATATGCCCGTAATACCGCACGATACGCACGCGATCCGCATACCTGCGATTCCCGTCCATGATCACGGCGACGTGGCGCGGCATACTGTGTTTCCCCACCTCACCGGTTAGCAAACGTTCATATCCATAGTATAGCGTCTTACGAAGCACGTTATTCAGCCCTTCTGTATTTTTTCATCTTCTGTGGTGGCGGTTCCCCGGGTCAGATGCCCTGTCCCGGATCGTCGCAGTTGTATAAGCATCTGTTCTGTTGTGTAAATAGTGTTTGCCGGCAGTTCGACAGACGCAAAAGTAAAATAC
>JAYEGG010000008.1:3741-6408 GCA_034658995.1 Methanobacteriota archaeon
ATTTTTAAGCACACTTCAGAGGGCGGCGCCATCTATTTTATGCAGCGAGAGAAGAATGCGGAATTTGTATTGCAAACTCTGCGGCAGACCGGCTGGACATTTCAAAATCTGGTCATCTGGAAAAAGAAAACGTCTGCAATCCCCTCTACAAAGCGGTTTGGAAAACACCATCAGATAATAGCATTTGCCACAAAGGGCAAAACGCCGCGGGTTTTCAATAAATTGCGGATTGACCCGCCCCTACTTGTAACTGAGAAGCATCGCCGCCCGAATGGCATGTATGTAACCGATGTGTGGGCTGACATCAGAGAGTTGACCTCCGGTTATTTTGCCGGAGATGAGCCGCTCAGATTTGAAAATGGGGAACGCATGCATAAACAACAGTCACCCATCAAACTACTCGCCAGAATAATCCTCTCCTCTTCAAACGTCGGCGATATGGTTTTCGATCCTTTCGCCGGCACAGGAACGACACTTGTTGCCGCAAAACAATTACAACGAAACTCTCTTGGAATAGAACTCGATCCGGACAACGCATCGTTTATCGAAGATAGGCTCTCTCGAATAAGAGATAGTGATAATATACAAAAATGTCGCAACGATTACATTTTTACTGAAAATCTGGATAATATATTCCCACTTCAAGCACAAACCGGAAAAATCAGGCAAACACAGATACAAACCGGACTGGAATCATATATAACTGCATGAATGGCTTTACTTCACCAATTATATCGTATACCAAGATTATTGTGCGCTTTGTATGCCAGATCTAAAAATGATGTGCGGAATACGTTAGAAAAATTCGATTATATCCACCCAAAGCCCGACAACCCCGCCAAACCACCAAACCACCAAACCATGACCTCCACAAACCTGCGCGACATTATCCGCTTGCCCCCAGATGAAGCGAAGCTGCTCCCGCGTGGCTGGCAGATTCTTGGCACCGTGATTCTTGTTAGCATCCCGGACGCGCTGAAGCACCGGGCAAACGTGATCGGGGATGCGCTTCTTGCGATGTATCCGAGATGCAGCACCGTGCTCTGGAACCGGGGCGTTACAGGACGCTTCCGTGAGCCGGTCTGCGAGGTGATCGCAGGCATTCCTGAAACAGAAACCACCCATAAGGAGCACGGGTGTTACTTCAGGCTTGATCCCGGCAAAATCATGTTTTCGCAGGGGAATCTCGTGGAGAGGACGCGGATGAGTACATTATGTGATGATGAGGTTGTCCTTGACATGTTTGCCGGCATCGGCTATTTTTCGATCCGGATCGCGGTTCACTCGCGCCCGAAAAAGGTTATTGCGATCGAACTTAACCCGACTTCACATAAATATCTCATGGAGAATGTCAGGATCAACAAGGTAGAGGGGGTCGTTCTTCCGGTGCATGGTGATTGTGTGATCAAAGCCCCGGAGAACGTCGCAGATAGGGTGATCATGGGTTATCTTGATGTTACGCACGAACAGCTCATGTCAGGGATTTGTGCGGCAAGATCCGGTGGCATAATGCATTACCACGAGGGTACGCCTGAAGCGCTGACATACCAGCGACCGATCCGGCGCATCAAAGACGCAGCGCAGGCGTGCGGGCGCAGCGTGGACATAATCGGGCGGCGCACCGTCAAGAAGTATGCGCCCGGGGTTTTGCATGTGGTGATTGATGTAAAGATATATGATGCGTAACAACCAATTTCTGATTCAGATACCATGATCAAAGGAAAGAACGTTCTGGTGACTGGCGGGGCTGGTTTCATAGGAAGCCACATAGTCGACAGGCTCGCGGGCGAGTGCGCGGTAACGGCACTGGACAACTTAAGTACCGGAAAAGAACCAAACCTACCGGAAAACGCCGAATTTGTGAAAGGCGATCTCAGGGACGCGGGTCTGATACAAAAAACAATCAAGGATGCGGATATCGATGTGGTGTTTCATATCGGCGCGAATGCATCGGTGCCTCAATCAACTGAAGATCCGAGATACGACTTTGAGACAAACGCACTCGGCACGTTCAACGTAATTGAGGCGTGCCGGGTTTCGGGCGTGGAAAAGATCGTGTATGCGTCAACGGCAGCCGTATATGGCGAGCCGGTTCGGACCCCGATCGACGAAGATCACCCGTTGCACCCGATCTCGCCTTACGGCGCATCAAAACTTGCGGGCGAGCGGTGCGGGATCGCATTTAAGGAAACGTACGGGCTCGACTTTGCAGCGATACGGATATTCAATACTTATGGGCCACGGCAGCCGCGATATGTGATGTACGACTTCATACGGAAACTGGGCGACAATCCTGCGCTTCTCGAGGTTCTTGGCACCGGTGAGCAGATCAGGGACTACTGCTACGTCTCTGACATGGCTGACGCTTTTGTGATGGTGGCAGAGCACGGGCACGGGGTGTACAATGCAGCAGGCGGCAGCCCGACATCGATCAAGGAGCTTGCAGAGCTAATGGTCTCGATCATATCGCCTGATGCTGAGATACGTTACGGCGGCAAAACGTGGGCTGGCGACGTGAATACGCTTTATGCCAATATCACCCGGATCAGGGAGCTTGGATTTGCGCCGAAGGTCGGGTTTGAGGATGGTGTCAGGCAGATGATCCGGTGGTTTGAGGGTGCGGATTCTTAGCCATGAGATCAGCTATACTCGGGCACACGGCATAAA
>JAYEGG010000009.1:0-6400 GCA_034658995.1 Methanobacteriota archaeon
ATGGACACAGATTAAAGGTTGTTTTCCAAAGGGAGGTATTCATTCAAGAGATTCCGCCTGATGGTTCAGGGCGTTTGACCTCGCCACTAAAGGGGGTGGCACAAACACCACGCGATGTGACCGCCCACGCGATCGGAAAAGTTTAATGTATCTCGCGTGTCTCTGACTTATAAATCGGGTGATGTAACAGTTACTACAAAAAACGGTGATCAATTTGTGCAACGAAGGCGAAGAAATCGAGTTGTTCGGAAACTCCGAATCAACGGTGCAACTGGACAACGGAATCTCGGTGTCGGTGGGCGACATCGAGATCAGTGTCCACAGCAATGAACTGGCATTCAGCGAACTCGAAGAGCGACTGCTTGGTCTGATCGACAAGATCGACGAGCGTTTCGAGAACAAGAGCAAAAATTATCTGAACTATACTTCTTGAGGAACCACAATGGATTTAAACGAACTCAGGCACGGTACCGAACTGTTGAAGCGGGGATTTGCCGCCATGCAGAAGGGCGGTGTCATTATGGACGTGACCACGCCGGAGCAGGCGGTCATTGCAGAGAATGCGGGCGCAGTCGCGGTGATGGCGCTTCACGCAGTCCCATCCGAGATCAGGAAAAGCGGCGGCGTGGCGAGGATGGCGGACCCGCAGGTCACAAGCGCGATCATCGATTCAGTATCGATTCCGGTGATGGCGAAAGCCAGGATAGGGCATGTCATGGAGGCACGGATTCTTGAGGTGCTGGGCGCCGACATGATCGATGAGTCAGAGGTGCTGACGCCGGCAGACGAGACCCACATCGACAAGACCTTATTTACGGTGCCATTTGTGTGTGGCGCACGAGACCTTGGCGAGGCGCTGCGGCGTATCGCGGAAGGGGCTGCAATGGTCCGGACGAAAGGCGAAGCAGGCACAGGGGACGTGCGCGAGGCAGTCCGGCACATGAAACTGATCATGGGCAGCATCAGGTCGCTTAAGGGCAAGAACGACGAGGAACTACGTCTGGTAGCGCGGGAAATCGAGGCGCCTTTCGAACTGGTCCGGGAGACTGCACAGATGGAGCGTCTGCCCGTGGTGAACTTTGCGGCGGGAGGCGTTGCGACACCTGCTGACGCCGCGCTGATGATGCATCTTGGTGCAGACGGAGTTTTTGTTGGTTCAGGGATTTTCACGGCGGAAAACCCGGAAAAGATGGCGGACGCAATCGTTGCGGCTGTCAACAGCTACGACAAGCCTGAGGTTCTTGCTGAGATCTCGAAGGGTCTTGGCGCCCAGATGAAAGGAATCGATATCAGCACGCTACCTGAAAAGGATATTCTGCAGACTCGTGGATGGTGACGCCCGGACATCGACTGAGTGATCGAATCGCACATAACGCAAATTGCAGGGAGCGTCCTGCCATTTGCTTGATTTATCCGGAAAATGGGCACCACAGGAACTGTCAGAGCGCCAAAAATGGTGGCAGGGGGGTTGTGGGGAGTCTGCTATCTCTCACTTCCATCTCTCGGGCAAATTCTTATCCACTGATCATCTGCATGATGATTGGTGTGATAAACGTCTCGATCAGAGCTGCGATGAACAGAAGCGGAAGAATCCACCGTAAATAGAAGCGCACCGACCATTTGATCTCAGATATCACATCGTTACTTGAAGTAGTCCCTTTCATCCTCAGAAAAGCCATCATCCCAAGCCGCGTTCCGAGGGCTGCACTTACGATGATCATCGGGAGTTCTATGATGCCGTGCGGCAGGATCCCTGCCACCACAGACATGTAACCGGATGTGCGTACTTGCTCGCAGACGACGATGCCAATAATCCATCCGTTGTATGCGACAAATCCAACCGGGACAAAGATCAGCAGTCCGAATATGATTGCAAGCAGGGCTTTGATCGCATTGTTTAAGAATATAACAAGGAATATCTGGGGCAGGCTTAGCTCCATGAGCCATCCGAACTCGGCGCTGAGTTCCTCCATGAACCTCGCAGATTCGGTTGGATTTAAGACTGCATGCCCGTAGCCTGCTATCAGCGAGGCTACAAAGATCAGTGTGATTGCTGCCACGTACTTTCCGTGCGTTTTGTATCCCCCATAGCCCCCATGCGAGTTCAACTGCATCACACCCCGAATAGAATGCTCAGCGTGTTCCTACATGCAGGAGCTAGCCCGAGCACAAGGACCGTGAGCTTCAGCAGATCACGGAGTTCGTCGTCATCGAAATCGCTGTCGATCAGGTAGAGCAGGGGTATGAAGACCAGCAGCTTTAGCGGATACATCACCGCGCCCGTGCCCGTGATGCCTATCAGGTAATTCTCCACAACATGCTTGCCGTAATAGTTGAGCAGATCGACGCCGACGGTGGTTGATGATGCGTCAAAGAGATGCGCCCCAAGGATTGCGATGTTGAATTTGCTTGACAGGAACCGGATATTCATGCGCCGGGAAGATAGATAGATCGCTGCTGTGATCAGGGCGGTGAGTATCACGATCAGTAATGCTTCCGCCGGATTTGTGATGCCTTCATACCACAACAGCACACAGATGTTTACGGCAGTGAGGAATAGCCCGACGCGGGAGAATGCGACATGGTACCGTTCATGATATATCCGGAGCGATACGGCGAGCGATATTACGGTCACAAAAAACACAACAAAATATATGATCGGCGTCACGAACAGGTACTTGAGCGGTGCGGCAAACATATTAGCATCCTCAAATACACGGAGACTTGATCCGAAGAGCACGTAGCATACGACCCCAATGACAAAATGTCGATCGATTACGATGTTAAGACGCCGGAGCACATTCTGCACGCCAAAGATGCAGACGCCAAGCACCAGCGCCCACGTGACTGTGTTTACTATGTTGTAGCCCGAATCACTGATGATCGGAACTATATAATATTTATATATAATATCTGTAATCTCTGATTGCATGGTGCCTGCTCTCTTGAATACGTAGTTATATGGATGTGTGCAGACATGCATGAATATATGTGTTGCCCCACATGTCCCAATTTCAGGTCAAGACTTTAATACTTGATGATCACATCAATCAAAAGGTGAAAAACAATGGAACTTGACACTACCATCACACTTATAGGGGTGCGCCTCGCAAAGATCGGGACCGAATTTATATACAAGGGTCCCGCCGCGGAATGCGAGGAATGCAGATTCAAGAACAGTTGCATGAACCTATTAAACGGAAGAAAATACCGGATCGTAAACATCAGAACCACGACAACACACAACTGCCAGGTGCATGATGGGGGCGTGCAAGCCGTAGAGGTTGTAGAGTCCCCCACCATTTCCGCAATCGAATCAAAAAAAGCATTCGAAGGTTCAAAGGTTGTTTTTGAACCTCTGTCGTGTAATAAAAACGAATGTGGTATGTATGACCTGTGCCACCCAATCGGGCTGGAATTTGGCGATAAATGCACAATCTCCACCATAATCGGGAATGCACCCGACGGTTGTATGAAAGGACTGTCGCTCAAGTTAGTTGAATTGAAACGCGCCTGAAACTCCCATTTGGGCGCGGATTTGTGGGGGAACTGACGATCCGTGAATCCGCGTGTATGTGTTTAGCTGAGGTGAAAAAACCACGAGATTACACAAGATTAACACAGAAATCTTGTGGAAATCGGTGTAATCTCGTGGTTCCTACCATCTGGTATTGAGCATGTTCAACAAACTACCGTAGATTATATCAGACACTTTTTATTATTTTCTGGGACGATTCGAAAACCGCAGAGGGACGGGAGAGAGAAACAACACCCCTCTGCGATCCTCAGCGTCCTCTGCGCACTCCGCGGTTAAATTTCTTGCTTTAATCACAATGGTTTTAACCACGCGGTATCGAGCATGTATCTTTTTGTTGAAAATTTGCTAAAAACCCATAATTTATTGAGCGTATTCAAAAATAGCGTTTGTTGAGGGTAACAAACACATCGCATTTGTGTGACATGTTTTGGGCGGCAATTTGCATTTCACCGAAAAACGGGAGTTATACACATGAAGAAAGTTGAAATTTCCTGATTCTGATGGATTCTGTGGTTTCCAATCTTTGCGCTCTTGCGTCACCCTCGTCTTTCTCGTTCCTCGGATCTAACGCAAGGTCGCAAAGATTTGATAGGTGTTGGGTGGGACTGCAACGCGAGATACCAGAGACCCGTTATTTTTCGGTGACAACCCGCTTTTCAACGCGCAAGTTCAGGGAAAATTGTAAACAATGTGCCAAGCCCCCCATCACTTGTTTAATAGAGCTATCGACTCATCAGGCATCGCAACATACGGAATCGCACCAAGCGCGCCGATAACGCCGTTACCATCAAGCCAGACATCTATACCTGCATCTCTTGCGCATTCCATCGCGTACTCGCGGGTAAGCGTCCTGCTCTTGCACGACTGCCCGTAATCATCTAGCACCGATCCATCGAATCCCGATAACGAGACCATCCCGGTCTCATCAGATACCGAGTATTCGGTCAGCAGACCCCGGATCTCTGCAAGCACCTGTTCTGCGCCGCGGCCCGCACATGCGAACTCGAGTGCAGTCGAGACGCAGTTCTGGGTCTTTGCAGGCACCGGGTGCAACTGCACGATCGAATGTGATAGGTATCGCGCTGCTTCGCAATCCACGAGGGAAGCGATGTTGTGCGCAAGGCACCATGTCGCGCCAACCTCCTTTGAATCGGTGTCATCGATGCCGATGATCAGCCGGCTCCGTCTCGGAACCGTGATCGTGCCGCTCCCAACCTTTCCGCCGCCCGACTCGCTGATATCATACGCAAGCACGCCGTCAGCCATCGCGCGGCACGAGGTTGCACCGACCCCGCCGCCGCCAAGACCCGCATACGTGATCTCGACCCTGCCATCATGCACGTCCACGCACTTAATGCCGCCTGCAGCACGTGACGCCTCAAGAGACAGATCGCAACTACCGGACCTGCAAAGGTACCGGATGGTGTTTCCAATCACCTTTGTGCCGATCACAAGAGGGCTTTTTGCATAATGGTACCGTGCCCACGCAGAACCGCCATAGCAACGGGAAAACTCAATGATCTCAACAAGACTGTCCTCATCGTTGCAGACTGCATATATCGCCTGATACGGCACCGTGTACGGATCTTCTATCATCATCGCTCACTCGTATCCGCCTTTTGCCTCAAATTCGAATGTGTTAACTGCGAGTTTGTTCAGATCAAGCTCATCATACTTGTATTTACCTGAAATGATCTCGTCTGTGTTTGTATCCTGTGGCAATGCCCGCAGCACTTTACCTGGTATTGATTCCATGATTGTCTTCCCTTCGGTTGGATTTACTATCATTCTATGGTCTGCCATCATTTTAATACCAGCGCGACCAATCTGAGAGAGCATGGAACCGGTGATCTGGACCGAGAAATACCGACCAAAGACGTTTGATGAGATCGTTGGGCACGAACACGTTAAATCCAACCTGTTACGTCTGCTCGAATCGAACAATCTCCCGCATCTGGTATTGTACGGGGAAAAAAACACGGGAAAGAGATCCACGGTGATTGTTCTGGCGAAGATGCTTTACGGGGAACAGTGGGAGAGCAACCTTGCCATATTTGATGCATCCGACTTCTTTGACCGGGGAAAGAAATATCTCGTCTCTGATCCACGATTCACCAGGATTATCGGGACTGATGATCCGAAAAAGATACGTAACACCGTAATCGGTGTGTTTAAGGAGGTCATCAACGAATATGCGGGCATGGCTTCCATCGGTGCCGATTTCCGGATGGTGTTCATCGACAGTGCGGAAGCCTTGAGCCCGGATGCGCAACATGCGCTCAGGCGGATCATGGAGAAATACTCGGCGACGTGCAGATTCGTCCTGTCTGCCACGCATCTGCCCCGACTGATACCGCCGCTGCGATCAAGGGGGCTGAACCTGTTCTTTGACCGTGCAAGCAGCGATGCGGTCGCCTCACAGGTCAGGCGGATAGCAGAAGCAGAGAACGTCCCCATCACCGATGACGGGGTTGGGGCGATCGCATACTACGCGCAGGGCGACCTTGCGTGCGCGATCATAACGCTCCAGATCGCAAGCATGGCGCATGGCACGATCGATGCGAACACGATCTACGAGATCAATCTTGAGCACACCCCAAAGGATGTCGAGCAACTGCTACATGCGGCGATGGCAGGGGATTTCAAAGCGGCAAGAAAACAGATCGACAAACTGCTGATGGGTGAAAGCGGTGCGGATATTACAGAGCAACTGCGCAAGGTTACAGAGGATAAGGGATTTGACAGTACACTTGCAGCAAGGCTTGCGATGCACCTCGCTGAAACCGACATAAACCTGATTCATGGGAGCGATGAGCGCGTACAACTCGAAGCGTGGGCAAGCAGGGTACATGCGATCATGGA
>JAYEGG010000010.1:0-3185 GCA_034658995.1 Methanobacteriota archaeon
TAGTTTGCAATAAATCTTTTCCTGACACCTCCCATGTTACTCCCCTGCGCATTAAGATACTTCGGAAGGACACTCTCCAATTGTGTGCTTTTTGTGGGTGGACTGCTGCCAGGTATCGATGAAACGTATCTTCCATGCAACCACAACTGATTTGAGGAGGTGCGGGAGAGTAATTTACCATGACGACACCGCCGAAAAAGAAAAAGACGATGCCAAAGCTCTCCCGGGTCACCGACTACATCTGGGACGTCCCCACCGACTTTATGGGGGGGATGCGGGTGCCGGGCAGGTTATTCCTGTCCCCGAGACTGCTTAAGGGACTGGAGATCGATACACTTTCACAGACCGCGAACGTCGCAACCCTCCCTGGCATTCAGAAGTACTCGATGGCGATGCCTGATGCGCATCCGGGATATGGCTTTCCTATAGGGGGTGTTGCGGCATTTGACGCAGAAGAGGGTGTTATCAGCCCTGGCGGGGTGGGTTTTGACATTAATTGTGGCGTCCGCGTCATACGCACGAATCTCACCGAAAAAGACGTCCGTCCGAAGATCCGAAAACTGATCAACGAACTCTTCAGCGCAGTTCCAACCGGCGTTGGTGCAAAGAGCAAGCTTCGGGTCTCAGACTCAGAGTTACGGCGGGTTTTTGAGGATGGGGCGGGCTGGGCTGTCGAAGAGGGATATGGCGTTGCGGATGACCTCGAGCACTGTGAGGAGAACGGGAGAATCGAGCTTCCGGGAGACCTCATGGTGAGCGACAAGGTGATGAAACGTGGAAAACCACAACTCGGGACGCTTGGGAGCGGAAACCACTTTCTGGAGGTGCAGTGCGTGCGTGAGATCTATGATCAGGCTATTGCGGACGCATTCGGGCTACACGTTGGCGACATCACGGTTATGATTCACTGCGGGTCACGGGGCGCAGGACACCAGATCTGCACAGACCACCTCAAGGTGCTCGGGAAAGCTGCAAAGAAGTACGGAATCGAGCTTGTGGACCGGCAGCTTGCATGTGCGCCCGTGCAATCAAGGGAGGGACAGGCGTACTTCACGGCGATGTGTGCCGGGGCAAACTATGCGTGGGCGAACAGGCAGGTGATCACACACTGGGTCAGGGAGACGTTTCGCAAGTTCTTCGGGGATGTCGAGATGGATCTTGTCTACGACGTGGCGCACAACGTCGCGAAACTCGAGGAGCACGTGATCGATGGGAAGGCGAAGATGGTGTATGTGCACCGGAAAGGCGCAACCCGGGCGTTTCCGAGAGGGCACCATGATGTCCCGAAAGCATATAGAAGCGTCGGGCAGCCAGTTTTGATTCCAGGGAGCATGGGCACGCCGTCGTACATTCTTTGCGGCATGGACAAGGCGATGGAACTCACGTTTGGGAGCGCATGTCACGGCGCAGGAAGGGTCGGAAGCAGAAAGGCGGCAATGCGAAAGTTCAAAGGAGCGGAAATCGAAAAAGAGCTGCTTGCAAAGGGAATCACGGTTAAGGCTACGCATCCGAGCGTGCTTGCAGAGGAGGCGCCCGCGGTGTACAAACCAAGCGATGCGGTTGTTGATGTTATGCACCAAACAGGGGTTGCATGCCGGGCGGTGCAGGTCGTGCCGATCGGGGTTGCGAAGGGGTGACCGCCTTGCAAGTCACCTTATCGTCACACAGTTAAAGTGATGTGCAACCGATACAATCCACACGTATGACGATATCACAGGCACACAAACGGTACGAATTCAAGCGGCAGCTCGAAGAGATGCGCCGAAAGACCGGGAAGGGCACCGAACTGATCTCGCTCTATATCCCTTATGACAAACTGATCTCTGACGTGACTGCACAGCTCAGGGCAGAGCATGGGCAGGCTGCAAACATCAAATCGAAATCCACACGGACGAACGTACAGAGCGCACTTGAATCAGTACTTGCTCGCCTTAGATATTACAATAAACCTCCTGAAAGTGGATTTGTAATCTTCTGCGGAACACTTGAGCTTGGCGGGCATCGGACAACTCTTGACACGCTGATCATTGAGCCACCAGAGCCAATTACCTCTTATAAATATCATTGCGACTCTTCTTTTTATCTTGAACCACTTGAATATATGCTTGTGGAGAAAAAAACGTTCGGACTTCTTGCCGTTGACCGGAGGGAGGCGACCGTGGGGCTTTTGCGTGGCAAAGTCGTTGATGCACGCAAGCACATGACATCCATGGTTCCCGGCAAACAGCGACAAGGTGGTCAGAGCGCAAAAAGATTCCAGCAACTGCGCCTCATCGCAATCCACGATTTTTACAAGAAGATAGGTAACGGCGCAAGCGAAGTATTTCTAACCATTGATCACAAGGACTTTGAAGGAATTTTGATTGGAGGACCTTCGCCAACAAAGGAAGAATTCTTCGAAGGCGAGTTTTTACACCACGAACTGCAGAAAAAAATCATAGGGTTATTCGATATTGCATATACTGATGAATCGGGTCTTCATGAGCTTGTGGATGCTGCGTCTGATGCTCTGCAGGATCTGGATGTCGTCAAGCAGAAAAAGAGTATGCAGCGATTTATGCAGGAACTGGTAAGTGATAGTGGGCTTGTTGCTTATGGGGATCAACAGGTGCGTGCAAACCTTGAAATGGGCGCTGTTGGTACGCTACTGATATCTGAGGACCTGCGGCAGGTGCGTGCAGACATCAGATGCCAGAACTGCGATTATAATAGAAAAGAGACCAGGGAATACATCTCGGACGACTTTGTAGAGAAATGCCCTTCATGTAGTTCTGATCTTAAGATCGTGGACACTGTAGACGTTGTCGATGAGTTAACCGAGCTATGCGACCAGATGGGAACAGATGTAGAGTTTATATCCACCGATTTCGAGGAGGGGGACCAGTTGCTGCGGGCGTTTGGCGGCATTGCTGCGATTCTGAGGTATGATGCAGGGGTGTGATCTACAAGGGGCACGGACCTGACAAGTGGTCAGTACTATATGATGCTTATGCAACAACTTACGCATATACCACACCGACAGCAACGTCAGCAACGTCAGCAACAGCAACGTCAGCAACAGCACTGGCAGCATCAACGGCTTAGCGACCGCGGTTCAGGGGCTGTGTTCTTGGAAGCCCGATACGCTGCTTTTGATCAGGGGGCTATGGGATGAACCGCATCAAAAAAGCACTCCGAAACGTGAG
>JAYEGG010000010.1:3285-6368 GCA_034658995.1 Methanobacteriota archaeon
CAGCACTGGCAGCATCAACGGCTTAGCGACCGCGGTTCAGGGGCTGTGTTCTTGGAAGCCCGATACGCTGCTTTTGATCAGGGGGCTATGGGATGAACCGCATCAAAAAAGCACTCCGAAACGTGAGAGGTGAGGTATACACCGATCACCCGACGCTTTACTGCTATTCAACCGATGCGAGCATCTACCAGGTCATGCCGTCCGCTGTCGTCTGCCCTCTCGACGCCCGTGATGTGTGTGAGTGTGCGGTTGCGGCAGCGGTTCTTGGACTTCAGATCACATCAAGGGCTGCGGGCACAAATCTTGCCGGAAGCTGTCTTGGCAAGGGGATTATTCTTGATTTCTCAAAGAATATGAACCGAATCATCGGCATGGTTGAGGACGAGCGAGAACCGGATGAGTTCTTTGTGGATGTAGAGCCAGGAGTCATAGTCAACGATCTTCAGGCGTATCTGGGGAAACGAGGGCTGTTTCTTCCGCCTGACCCGTCAAGTTCCGAGATATGCATGATCGGCGGCAATGTTGGCACAAAGGCAAGCGGTGCACGATCCGTCAAATACGGCACCATCGACGATTATGTGGCATCTGTGGAGTTTGTATCCGCGATAGGTGAGATCATCGATACTGCCGTTTCCGAAACCATCCCCGCCCGGATCTCAGATGGTTTACTCACGTTAAGGAAGCAGATACTTGCAGATCAGGATGTTATCAGCCGCATGGACCTGCGAAAGGAGATCAAAACCGCAAGCGGCTACAATATCAGAGCGTTGCTCGATTACGAGAGCATCGGAGAGATGATCGCACACCTGATGTCCTCAAGTGTCGGAACGCTCGGCATTTTTACGAGAATACGGCTGAAAGTCCTTCCGATCGTCGCAGGAAAGTCCATCAGTGCGATATACTTCAGGAGCCTGTATGATGCCGGCGATGCTGTGCAGCACATCAACGAACTAGGTCCTGCGAAAGTTGAGATGATGGACTCAACATCACTTGGTATCGTGCGGTCAGAGTACCCTGATATAGGAATACCTGCGGATGCAGGGGTGAGTGCACTCTTTGTTGAGTTTGAGGGGGATGATCGAAGATCAAGAATACGTGATCTCGAAAAACTGATCGATGATCGATATGACATCTGCGGAGAAGTCGCATCCGAAGCAGAAGACGCTCTCGTGCAGGAGAAAGTGTGGGCAGTTAGGAAAGCACTTGTCCCGATCCTGACAAACTACGATCCTGATACAAAGCCTGATGCGTTCATCGATGATGTTGCTGTCCGGATATCCGACCTTGCTCCACTGATAGTTGACCTGCACAAGATATTCGACGAGTACGACATCGTATCTGCGATTTATGGACATGCCGGATCAGGAAATCTGCACATCAGACCAATGCTGAACTTAAACGACCCCAAAAACATTGATCTGCTCCCGGGACTCGTGGACCGCGTGTATGATGCAGTATTCAGATACAACGGAACCATGACCGGAGAGCACGGGATGGGTCGCCTGAGGACGATGTTTCTTGAGAAAGAGTGGGGCAAGTCGATATACGACTATATGCGGCAGATCAAGGAGATATTCGATCCCGATGACCTTCTAAACCCTGATGTCATGTTCAGCGATAGGGAGATCGCCGATGACATCAAATATCCGACAAAATATATAAATCGGTTTGAACAACCATGCGTCAACTGTGGATACTGCAAGTCAGTCTGCCCGATATCGACCACAATGGGTGGAGAAACCGGATCAAGGTCGTTTATCCAGCTTCTGCGATTCGGAAATCTTGAACAAACGACAACAGCAGAGTCACACAAGGCAGCAAAGATGCTCAAGCTCTGTCTTGGTTGCCTGAGGTGTGCGACGAGATGCCCGAGCCACGCGAGCATCGGTGAACTGCTATTCACACAGAAGACCGCGCCTCTGCTGGTCAGACAGACAATGCATACGTGGGCGTCCGATCAGGATCGATTCAGCAGGTATGCACGAATTTTTGGGAAGATGCGTCCGATTACAAACCCTGCAGCAAAAACGCTCCTGAAACGATCACTCCCCCGGTTCCGAAAGGGGGCTATACCGGCGGTTGAACATGAACATGACATGAATGCCGGTGATTCGCTGAATGTTGCAGTATTCGCGGGATGCTCGTCTATGATTCTTGATGACGGCGTCTTCGACTCTATGATCCAGGTGCTCGAAAAGAGCGGGTTTAATGTCTTTGTCCCGGAACAACAGTGTTGTGGGCTGCCGATGATAGAACAGGGCATGTACAATCTTGCAAGGGACGTTGCAAGAAAGAATGTTTCTGTGTTTTCAGACACGCGGTACGACGCAATCGTGACGGCGTGTGCGTCATGCACGATGATGCTGAAGAAATCTGCGGAACTGCTGAAAGACGATAGCGACGATGACGTCAGCAGGGCTGCGGAGAGAGTGTCCCGGATCACTTATGATATTGGCGAGTTTTTGCTAAAACATCTCGATGAAAAAGCGTTTTCCGGAAAGAAACTGGACACCCGCATGGCATATCACAATCCCTGCCATCTTACGGCAATTGGCGTTAATGGAGGTGAGTTACTGAAGCGCATCATCTCTGATTTCGTTGAGCTCGGCGATGGGTGCTGCGGCGGGGCTGGAACGTACAGTTTCCTGCATCCCGAGATCTCTCTTAAGATATTTGACCGAAAGGCGGCTGAACTCCGGAAGATCGATCCTGATGTGGTCGTTACCACCTGTCCAAGCTGTGAACTCCAGTTCAGGCACGGACTTGCAAGAAATGGGGTCAAGTGCGATGTCAGGAATATTGTGGAGGTTATGGAGCAGTATTACATGGAAAATGAGGTAGATTGATCTTATGGGGCGCATGACCACTCATGGTGTCGTGGTTGTTCAATCCATCGATTCCCTGCCAAAATAGTACATATCAGCGCTGCCCGCTCCACTCTTCTGTTTGTCGAAATGGTGCGGCACCTCCCCATATTCGTTTGACACGCCCCCGAGTTTTCATGAACACTCTATTGTAATAACCCGTCAACCGTTTTAATTAAGCATCCCACTGGTTTTCAACACGTTCTTTATCATAAACAG
>JAYEGG010000011.1:0-6350 GCA_034658995.1 Methanobacteriota archaeon
ACAACGATGAACTGTGCGCGTTCTGAGGATTTCTTGATTCTGGCTGCGATTCGTTCGGCATTTGCGCCATCAAGGAACATGTCTACCTCGTCGAATGCATAGAATGGAGCCGGGTGGTGCTGCTGGATCGCAAAGATGAACGCCAGCGCAGTCAGGCTCTTCTCGCCTCCGGACATCGCCTCCATTCGTTGAAGCGTCTTGTCAGCAGGCTTTGCCCGGATCGTCATGCCGCCTGAGAATGGGTCATCCGGATTTTCAAGGATCAATTCACCATATCCATCAGACAACTCCGTAAAAATGGATTTGAAGTGATTGTTGATGTCATCAAAGGAATTGTAGAACGTTTCTCTCTTCAAGTGCTCATATTTCTCGATCCGATCGATGATTGATTCCCGTTCTGTGGAAAGCGTCTCTTGACGTAGTTTGAGTGCGGATGCTCTTGATTCCACGGTCTCATACTCTTCGAGTGCGCGCATGTTGACCGGCTCGAGTTTTTCGATCGCCACATCGATCGACTGGATGCGGGTGCGCACTTCCTCCTCGGATGGTACCTCGCCAGTTTCGTCGATTTCATGTTCCTTGATTTCATCACGGAGAATGGTTATCTGCTCGTTTAACGCATCCCTGGTTGCGATCAGTGCCTGCGTGTCCCAGCGCACCTGGTTGAGGCGTTTTTGCACGTCGCTTAGTGCTGCGAGTGCATCATCCCGGTTCTTTTGCATGGCTGCGCGCTCTTCCTGTAGGGACGAGAGTTCCTGGTCGAGTTCCTGCGCTCTGGCGGTCTTTTCGTCGAGCTGTGTCTCGAAGGTCGTGATGTTCTCCTTGTGCTGAACAATTTTTGATTGATGCTCGTTTTTCCTGGTTTCAAGTTCTTTTATGTGGTTGTTATCATTTTCAAGTTTTGTCTTTGCATTATCCGACTCAAGGAGTATTGATTTTATGGTTGCATCGATATCGCGTATTCTTTCATTCAATCTATTGATTTCAGAGGTTATCTTGTTGGATTGCTCATTGAGAGCCGGGATCTCAGAACCTTGTAACTCGGTTTCCAGTTGTGCGATTGATTCCATGAGCTTGCGTATCTGCTCTGTCTCTGATGTGACCGTTGACTCATTATCTTCTGCCTGTTTTCGGATGATTTCACGTTCTTTCTTGATGTCTTTGAGAGCCTGTTGCTTTTCCTGGATGATGGTGCTGAGGCGGTCTGTTCTTCCTGCAACTTCCTCTATCTGTAGTTGTTTCGTTGTAATTTCCTTTTCATGAGTGTCAACCTCGGAATTTATCGTGGAGATGTGGCGATCGTGTGAATCGGTCCGGTCGATAAGATTTTTCTTGCGCGAGTCATATTCAGTGATCTGTTCTGCGAGTTTTACCAGTTTTTCCTGCTCGATGGCTGCAAAATGCGCTCCCTGGGCAGATCTCGATCCACCAGTCATGGCGCCGGCTTTTGTGACCAGTTCGCCATCAAGCGTGACCAAATTGTGATCTCCGATCAATTTTCTCGCGGTATCAAGAGTATCGACCACCACCATATCACGGAACACATATCTGAATGCCATTTCAAGCTTCGGGTCAAAATCAACCAGATTTATTGCGTAATCGACTATTCCGTCGATGTTTGGCAGGTTGTTGTATGAAAAATTGGCTCTGAGTTTGTTAAGTGGCAAAAACGTTGCTCTTCCCGCTGATTTCCGTTTCAGCATTTTGATCGCATGGGCGGCAACCTCGTCACTATCCACCACGATGTTCTGCATGCGTGCTCCGGCAGCAACCTCAAGCGGCGTGGCATATTGCTGCTCGACCCTGCCAAGCGCAGCAATCGTGCCATATATACCGGGCAGTTCTCGCATATCCTTCGCCTTTAAAATCATTTTTACGGCGTGCGGATAACGTAAATCCTCTGATGCCTTGACACGCGCCTCTGCTCGGGCATATTCCTGATATATATCCTGCAGATGCTTCTCGACCCTGGTGAGTTCAGGTTTCAGCTTCGATCCGCTCGCTTCAAGGTCGGTTCGGTCACCGACAAGGGTCTGTATACTGCGCTCTGCTTCTTCGAGCTCTTCTTTTAGCTTTTGTATGTCAGCATCCACTGATTTGATGCTGCGCTCTGCTTCCTTGATATCGGATATGATCTCCTGCTCTTCGGTACTCTTGCGCCGGATTGCATCCAGTAATCGGTCCTGTTCACGCAGATGCTCGTTTTTGGTGGATTTTGCAACTTCAGCATCCTTCCGCACATCGTCTAACTGATCCCTCTTCTCTGCATACTTTGCATCCACTTCACTGATTTTACTATGGATCAGCAGCAATTCAGACTCGTTTGCTTCTATCTCAGCTAAAATGCTACCTTTTCGCAGATGTTCGTCATCAACCCTCTTCTCACACTCTGTGGTCAGCGTCTTTGTTTCATCGATCTCGATGAACAACCGCTGCCGTTCCTTACTGATATCCTGGATATCGTGGTCAAGTAGTTCGATTGAGTCCATCAGCCGGGAAATCTCGCCCCTGATGTCTTCAATCTCTTTCTTGATCTGGATGTGCTCGTGCTCGCCCTTATTCATGATCTGTTCGCTTAGATCAACAAGGGCACTGTCTGTTTCATCGAGCTTCGCTTTCTTTTCGATTTCGCCGGATGATAACTCTTTTTCAAGATTCTGTTTGCTGTG
Source organism: Methanobacteriota archaeon (assembly GCA_034658995.1). Taxonomy (GTDB): domain Archaea; phylum Halobacteriota; class Methanosarcinia; order Methanosarcinales; family Methanogasteraceae; genus Methanogaster_D. Next base: position 2,670 of record JAYEGG010000011.1, read on the forward strand.
AATCTCTTCTGATATTGTCTCCTGTTCGTGTGTTGCATTTTTGAGCTTTGCAAGAACCGTGAACGCCTCATAACGTTTCCGTTCGTCCTTTAGCGACTGGTATTTCATCGCCTGATCGCGCTCACGCTTCAATTTCCTGCGCTGCTGGGCAACCTCCGACAGGATAATCTCTGCACGCTCGATCTGTTCTCGCACAGCCTCCAGCTCGCCGTACGCCCGTTCCTTTTTTTCATCGAATTCTGATACGCCTGCGATCTCATCAATAAGCTTTCTGCGTTCAAACGGAGTCATTTCAGTGATTCGCGTCACATCGCCCTGCATGATCACATTGCACCCTTCGGGTCGTACCCCCACCTTAGCAAGGTTCGTATGTATCTCAGAAAGCGTGCATGCCCTGCCATTGAAGTAATAATAGCTGTAATACCCGCTCTTCGTCCTCCGGATCTTGCGCATGATCTCAACAGTATCATCGTCGAGAGAAAACTCCCGGTCGCGGTTATCGAATTTGATTGTGACCTGCGCGGAATCGGTCTCTTTGCATTTACCACCGTTCCCGTTCCCATTGAATATCAGATCGGTCAGTTTTTCGGCGCGCATGGTTCGGGAACCTGATAAACCGAGCGCAAAAATGATACCGTCTACTATGTTGGATTTCCCACTACCATTTGGACCGGATACCGCAGTAAAGTCGTTGAAAAGCGGTATTTTCACTTTTTTCCCGAAGGATTTGAAGTTGTCGAACTCTATTTCCTTGATATGCACATAAACCTCCACTTGACTCTTGAATAGTCCTGCGGTGTATTATGTGTTGCGCGCCTACTCGACGACGATGACATCGCTCTGTCGGTTATGTCTGGAATGCGCGCTTATAGTGCTTTCAGCTATTATGTACTCTGTAGACGGATTTATTTCACGTTCCTTGTGTTTGGTGGTGTCTCCCTGCTGAAGTTCCTTGAGGATCGTCTTCTGATAGAGTAACTCGTTTAATAACGCATGTACATCAGTCTTCAACTCTCGCACCTGTGCCTCAAGCGCGGCGATACGGTCACCTGATTCCGGTGCTGACGGGGATCGCGCCATCTCAGCGATCGTCGTATCCCGTGCCATCAACTTCTGTTCGAGCCGTTCTATGAGGATGTCTCTTTGTTTATTCATCCATACCCCTTCTACATTTTTATCCAGATGTGATCCATTTAGCCGTATGTTTCGTATGAACATATATAAATGTTGCTGAAATACACCACAACTCTTAAGAATATCCTATCACAAGACATTTAGACACTGGAGATGTTGCAATAGAGACTACGAAAATCCTGCTTGATGAAAACGAACTACCAACGCGGTGGTACAACATCCAGGCGGACCTTCCGACACCGCTCGATCCGCCGCTGAACCCGCAGACAAAAGAACCGATAACGCCAGATGACCTATCCGCGATCTTCCCGATGTCGCTGATTGAGCAAGAGATGAGCACCGACCGCTGGATCAAGATCCCTGAAGAGGTCCGTGACATCTACAGGCTCTGGCGACCAAGCCCGCTCTACCGTGCACGGCGGCTTGAACGGGCACTCAAAACCCCTGCAAAAATATACTACAAATGGGAGGGTGTAAGCCCGCCCGGAAGCCATAAACCAAATACCGCAGTTCCACAGGCATACTACAACGCAAAGGCGGGAATAGAGAGAATATCTACAGAAACGGGAGCTGGTCAGTGGGGATCTGCACTTTCGTTTGCCACACGCCTCTTTGATATGGAATGCACGGTTTATATGGTAAGAATCAGTTATGATCAGAAGCCGTATCGCAGGATAATGATGGAGACCTGGGGTGCCGAGGTATTCCCAAGTCCGACTAACCGGACCAATGCCGGCAGAACGATTCTTGAAAAGAACCCCGGCACGACCGGAAGCCTTGGTATGGCGATTTCCGAGGCAGTTGAGGATGCAGCAACACATGACAATACGAATTATTCTCTTGGATCAGTCCTGAACCATGTTATGCTGCATCAAACCGTGATCGGACTTGAAACCAAGAAACAGTTCGAATCCGTTGAGGAATATCCGGATATCATGTTCGGGTGCGTCGGCGGCGGAAGCAACTTCGCAGGAGCCACGTTCCCATACATTGCTGACACCTTAAACGGCAAGGAAGACGGTGCCAGAATCGTTTCATGCGAGCCAGTATCATGCCCGACGCTCACAAAGGGCGTATATGCCTATGATTTCGGGGATGCGGCAGAATTGACCCCGCTGCTGAAGATGCATACGCTCGGACATGATTTCGTGCCGGCGGGGATCCATGCGGGTGGGCTCAGGTACCATGGTGAGTCTCCGCTGATCTCGAAACTTACGCATGAAGGCTACATGGAAGCGGTCGCATACCGCCAGACCGACGTCTTTGAGTCTGCAATGCTCTTTGCAAGAACCGAAGGGTTCATAATCGCACCTGAGACATCACACTGCCTACATGCAGTGGTTGAGGAGGCGCTGCGGTGCAAACAGGCTGGTGAGGCGAAAACACTCTTCTTCTGCGGAAGCGGGCACGGAGACTTCGATCTCGCAGCTTATGACGATTATCTCACAGGAAAAATGGTGGATCCGGGAGACCCTGACGAGGCTATTCGTCAGTCGATCTCAAGACTGCCAAAAGTATGATGTGTGATGGAAATAATATGCAGATAAGATATAGAGGTGTAAATAATGGGAAAGACAGGAAGTACTGAATGGGTGAAGATTAAGGGACGGAAAGGACAAGTTCGGCTGGTAGAGCACAGCAAGGTAAAACACAAGCGACCAGGACCTGCTCAGCGCTACTTATCATCCGGTGCAAGGCGAAGGCGGATAAAAAGATCCGAGAAAGCCGTTGCTAGGTAGACGCTGCACTCTGGTGTATGCATATACGAATAATCCTGAATGAACCACTGTACGCGGGTAACGTCGGTTCGATTGCCCGCGTCCTCAAGAATTTTGGATATCACGACCTTGCACTGGTCAATCCGTGCCCTATTGACAATGAAGCATGGATGATGGCGCAGCACGCTTATGATCTGCTGGAGGGTGCAAGGATATTTGATACACTCAACGAGGCAACTGTGGGTTCCAATCTCATCATCGGAACAACCGGAATGCGTGGGGAGACCACAGGACGGCATGTCAGGATGCCTGCGTATACGCCGGAGCGGATCCGTGAGAAGTTAAGCGGCACAACAGGCGAGGCTTCTGTCGTTTCCATCGTGTTTGGGCGGGAGGACCACGGGCTCACGAAAGAAGAGCTCATGGTGTGCGATATGCTGATGAGCATCCCTACATCAGAGCAATACCCGATCATGAATCTCTCGCATGCTGTCGCAGTTGTATTATATGAGCTATCAGACCTCGGGATCGGGGACATTTTGCTTGCGGATCGGTATGACCTTGACCTGCTGTACGAACACCTCGAGAGCGTGCTCTCTGATCTTGAGTATCCTGCACACAAGAAGCACAAGACAACGCTGATGTTAAGGCGGATATTCGGGCGGGCTGAACTGACCGCAAGAGAAGTGTACACGCTGCGCGGGATTCTCAGGCTGGTTGATTACCGCTTGCGAGAGGGGGCAAGTGTTTCGACAGATTAATTTGCAGACTTTCCAGCGATAGGGCAGGATGCCCCCCGTAGAAGATACAAGAGTATTCATTGCGGGAA
>JAYEGG010000012.1:0-6286 GCA_034658995.1 Methanobacteriota archaeon
GCCCTGAAACCATCTTGCAGTACTCCGGATGTACTTCCCAATCACCTAAAATTGTCATAGCCGGATCCATCCGATCTCGACATACTCAACCTCGCCATTTACATATCCGAAAACCATCCGTTTCCTGACGCTGTTTGCGATGCGCACCGCACGCGACAGTTCGGGCAGCGCAAATATGTAATCAGGTGTGACCGCGTGTACGAGGTATTCCGAGTGTGTGTCTGACTTAAACTGTTTGTACACGCGAAAATGGGTTCCGAACTTAAATCCGGTCTTTGCAACAAGCCCGTTATCTCTGAGATGTGCGTACACCTGATATTTTAGCATGTATCCGGGCTCGACGCCTGCCGCGTACTCGTTGAACTTGTCTGCGTCTGTGTCTGCAACGTTCTTGTGCTCGATCCTGATCCACTGCTTGCCAAGCAGGTAGCTGGATTCGACAAGTGAGAGCTGAAGCCGGGACTCGTCGAGTTTTCGCCCGAAGAAATAGCTGTTATGCAGAAAATCAGACATCTCGTGATCCCAGACAATCGTCCGATCGTTAACCAGACCTGCAGTCATCGGTACTTCGACTTTTTCCGGTTCGATCTGGGTTTTGCCGGTCATGGTTATTTTCTTTATCTCGTAGAACGTTATGTCGCTTTCCTCATCCACTATTGCCAGTATCAATCGTTTTCTTGCATTTACTGCTTTGTTCAGCTCATGGATCATGCTTTTCAGTGGTAGATGTGCTCGTTCTGAGATCACATAGATAAATATGTGTGCCGGGACTTCTCCCGGGTGTCCGCCCCGTGGATACACTCGAAACCCGATTGGATTCATCTTTGTATAGTAACCACGCTCGCGCAGATCCTTAAACACGATATATCGCAGTTCAAAATCCTCGGAACGCCCGGATGCGATCTCAAAGAATGTTTTGAAATCAACAGACGTTTCGTTCGAGAAAATCTCTATCTTCTCGCGGTACAGCAGGTACGCGCCCTCGATGAGCGATAATTCAAGCGCCCCATCTTTCTTTCGCCCGTAGAAACCGCGGTCATATAGTTCGCTGATCGCATCGTTGCCTGCGGTGATCATATCTCCATGTAGTTCGCATTTCATCTGTTGGTCCATATCAATCCTTGAGCTCATCGGTCATGTCGCCTTATTCACGTAATCTTTATATTGTTATCCATACTCTAAACTATTAGTCATGGGCTCGTGGTCTAGTCGGTTATGACATCGCCTTCACACGGCGGGGATCCTGCGTTCGAATCGCAGCGAGCCCATCCCTACCAATCATGTTAGACGCGCGAGTTTGCACGCGCAAAAAATGGGTGTGTGGGGGGGGTGGCAGTTTTTCAGGGGGTTTTTCGGTTGGATGAAATTAGCCTCGTAAATCCGCCCGACAGTCACCAATATGTTTATAACTAATGTATTACATAGAAATTATTGGTTTAAGGGAGTCATACCATGATGCGAAAGAAAACCGGAATCGCGGGATTCGATGAATTAATCCAGGGGGGACTGATTGAGAATAGGGTGTATCTGGTAAGTGGTCCGCCGGGCAGTGGCAAAACCACGCTTGGAACTCAGTTCCTGACGTACGGGGCAACCGTTGGGGAACTCGGGTTGTACGTGACACTCTCTGAAAGCCCGCAGAATATTGTCAGCGACATGTCTAATTATGCCCTGAATGTGTCGACATTGATCAAACTAAAGAAGCTGTTCTTCTTAGACCTTGGCCCGACGCTTGAGTATGGTTATGGTGAGGAGCTGCACAGCGTGATTACCACCAGCTATGACGAGATGTCAGAGGCGGCGCCAGAGACCGAGCCACCATCGCCCTACATCGTGTACAAGGAGATCAACAACTTTGTGAAGCAGTACCAGATCAAGAGAGTGACGATCGATTCAGTGTCTGCGATACGATTCACGACACAGGAGCGGTCACAGGAGGAGAAGGAACTGGGCAGGTTCATGCGGAATCTGAGGAAACTTGGTTGCACAACGATCCTTCTGTCAGAACTGACTGATCCAAACACGTACAGCACCGAACAGTTCGCTGCAAGCGGTGTCGTCTTCATGCACAATTTCATGCGTGAGGACAGTATGACCCGTGCGATACAGGTCATCAAGATGCGCGGCACCGAGCATGATTGTGACATGCGAAAGATCAGGTTCACCAAGCAGGGACTTGAGGTTCTGAATCGCATAAAGTGATTGACCATGCTCTTTAAAAAGAAGAAAGATCTCGGACCCATGAGTGAATCTCTGCGGACCGAACTTCTTGAGGAGATGTACAAACTTGGTTCTGAGGTTGGGTATTACCATCATTCCGAGATTGGCTGGGTTGCTGAAGCGTATAACAAACAGATTGCGCGTGCGGCAGGATATGGTATCGACGATCTGCTCAAACAGCGGTATCGCAAGGGCAAAGAAGACGGCGCGAATCGCAAAAAACATGAATCGGACACTTCTACAACAGCTGAAGTGCCGGAGCCAGCACAGATATTAAAGGTGGAACGGCTGCCTCCTGCATATCGTATGGTTGCCCTGCCAGAAGCAACAAGTGCGCCAAAAAGCATCGAACAACCGAAGATGGTTGATAGACCAAAGGCATTGAACGGTTTTGACCCGGTCAGTCCCAGATAGGCGAGGTTAAAGATTATGTGCGAACTTACAGTGATGAAACCAGACAGAACAATTCTTGCAGAAGATGTGGTATATATCAGGGTGGACGCAGGTTCTATCGAACTGCGAAGCATTCTTGGTGATGTTACGACGGTACAGGGAACGATCGCCGAGATCGATATAACGAATGAATCAGCAATAATACGAACTGAGGGATAGTAATATGTCTATAAAAGTTGTAGTTAATGGATATGGCACGATTGGAAAGCGCGTGGCAGATGCCGTCGCGGCTCAGCCGGACATGGAGCTTGTGGGTGTTGCAAAGACCCGCCCGAACTTTGAGGCGCGAATGGCACTTGACAAAGGATTTCCACTCTATGTACTCGCTGGCAGGGAACCTGATTTTAAGAATGCTGGCATGGAGATCAGCGGTACCGTTGATGATATGCTCAAAGCGGGAGACGTTGTTGTGGACTGCACCCCAGGCAATGTCGGTGCCGGAAACAAGTCAGTGTACGATGCCGCTGGCATAAAGGCGATCTGGCAGGGCGGTGAAGACCACGAACTCGCGGGAATCTCGTTTAATGCGCACTCGAATTATGACGAGGCGTTCGGATGCGATTATGCAAGAGTCGTCTCCTGCAACACAACCGGGCTTTCCAGGGTCATCTCTACACTCGACGCGGCTTATGGTGTCGAGAAGGTGCGCGCAACACTCTGCAGGCGGTCGGCTGACCCCGGAGACGTCAAGAAAGGTCCGATCAACGCGATCATACCCGAACTGAAGATGCCGTCCCACCATGGACCCGATGTGGCTACGGTGATGCCGCACATCAACATCGACACCATCGCAATCAAGGTTCCGACAACGCTTATGCATCTGCACATCCTGAACATGGTGCTGAAACAGGATTGCACATCACGTGATGTGATTGATGTACTGGGCGAGAACTCAAGAATCCGGTTTGTCGGAGAGGGTATCACCTCTACCGCCGAGATCATGGAACTGGCACGCGATATGAACCGCCCGAGAAGCGACATGTGGGAGAACTGCGTGTGGGATGCCTCGATCAATGTTTCTGACCGGGAATTATATCTATTCCAGGCAATACACCAGGAATCCGACGTAATTCCTGAAAACGTCGATTGTATTAGGTCGATGACAGAAACCGAGCGAGACTTCGCAAAGTCGATCAGGAAAACGAATAAGGCGATGGGACTGTAGGGAAGTTTCCACAAGAAAACTTTCCACAAAAGTTTTACCAAAAATTGCCCTTCGGGCGGGGTTTGCTTTTATACTTTCATATACGTCAAGCAAAACCATTAAATCCCCGGAGCACGAGCTTGATTGGATGAAGATCGTAACAATCGGCGCCGGCGAGGTCGGACACGCGATCGCGAAGGCGCTGTACGCGAATAACGACATTATTCTCATCGATAAGCGAGATGAAGCCTGCGAACGAGCGAATGATCTGGATGTGCAGGTCATTCAGGGGAACGGCGCGGATATTAATATCTTGAAGCGTGCTTTTCCGGCGGATCTCGTGGTTGCGGTCACAGGCAACGACGAGATCAACATCGTTGCCTGCATTGCGGCAAAACTGCTGTCAAAAAAAGGTGCAAGGGACTGCATGACGATTGCCCGGGTCTCGAGCCCGGATTATATCAACAAGCCAATCACCAACCGGGAGCAGATCGGAATCGATTATATGATCTGCCCTGAACTGACGCTTGCATCAGTGGTTACTGAGATCATATCGATACCGTCTGCGGTTGGCATGGATGCGTTCGCCGAAGGCAAAGTCGAGATGATCGAGTTCAAGGTGGGACCTGATACGGCACTCAACGAAATACCACTTGCTGATGCTAAGATTCCTGATTGCTGCGTTATCAGCGCGTTGATCCGGGGGAAAGACGTGATCATCCCGCATGGTGACGATGTCATGCGCGAAGGCGACCACGTGATCATGATCGGCAAACCAGAGTCGATAGAGGAGATCGGAGAGTTGTTTGGCGACACACCGAACCTGCACAACAAGGTTATGATCATCGGCGCAGGCACCGTCGGGTTCTACATCGCAAAACTGCTCGCGAAACATGGCGACACCAATCTCAAGATCATTGAGGCGGATGCAGAGCGGTGCGTGGAGATCGCTGACATGCTGCCGGACGTGCTTGTGCTGCACGGTGACGGCACCGACGAGATGATGCTCAAGTCAGAGGGTGTTGCCGATATGGATACGGTCATTGCAGCAACCGATAGCGATGAGAGAAATCTGCTCTGTCTGCTGCTCGCAAAGCAACTGGGCACCCGGAAGATCATTGCCAAGGTCGATCGGTCAGAGTATATGGAGTTGTTTGAGCGAGTTGGCATCGACGCGGCGCTATCTCCAAAATACGCAACCATCAACAGCGTCCTGCGCGTCACCGCTGGTGCAGGGGTCGAATCGCTCGCCGCTATCGAGGAAAAGCAAGCCGAGCTGGTTGAACTGGTTGCATCGCCCGGTGCAAAGATAACAAAGAAGACACTTAACCGGATCAAATTCCCGAAAGGCGCCATCATCGGCATGATCGTGCGCAGAAACGAGGTGATCGTACCGCGGGGCACGCACCAGATCCAGGCAGGCGACCGGGTGGTAATCTTCGCGCTGGCGTCGGCACTGACAAAAGTGAAGAAACTGTTCGTATGATCGTTTATCCCTGCAGCGCGTACTCAACCATCGACTCAAAGACCTTACGCCCGTCATCTGAGCCGAGTATCGATTCGGATGCACGCTCGGGATGCGGCATCATCCCGAGAACGTTTCCAGCATCATTGACGATTCCCGCTATGTTCTCGACCGAGCCGTTTGGGTTGGCGGCAGGAACTGCCTTGCCACCCCCATCAACGTACCGAAACGCGACCCTCTGACGCGAGTTAAGGTCGCTTAATGTACTGTCGTCTACGAAGAAATTCCCCTCCTTGTGCGCAATCGGCATTCGCACGACCTCACCTTCCCTGAATTTCGATGTGAATGCGGTATCGGTGTTTTCGACACGCAGATCCACCCATTTGCAGCAGAATTTCGGGTAAATGTTCGTGCGAAGCGCGCCCGGAAGAAGTCCTGACTCAACAAGGACCTGAAATCCGTTGCATATCCCGATCACAGGTTTTCCATCATCCGCAAGCTCTTTGACAGATTTCATGATCGGTGTGCTTGCCGCAATCGAACCTGCGCGCAGGTAGTCACCATAAGAAAATCCCCCGGGGATCACGACCCCATCATACCCCTCAATTGAGTCCTTGTACCATACCAGATCAGTAGGAACGTTGAGAACGTCGCTTAAGATGTGATGCACATCCAGATCACAATTACTTCCACCAAACCTGATGATTGCAAATTTCATTGTATTTTAATTGAGTAATTATGGATCACAGGATTTGCCAGCAGTTTCTGACACATCTCATCCATCATTTCTGCGGCATCATCCGCGCTGTCAGCCTCCAGTTCGATCAGCAGTTTCTTTGCGGTATGAACGCCACTTACGTCATAACCAAGGTGCATGAGCGCACGTTGTATCGTAGCCCCTTCAGGATCAAGCATGCCCTCTTTCAGTTGCGTGGTGATCTCGGCAAGGTATTTCATCGCATACCAGATCGCTTTGATGCGATAAAAATGTATGGATTCACCGG
>JAYEGG010000013.1:0-6273 GCA_034658995.1 Methanobacteriota archaeon
GGAGTAGTATGATCATGAAGTTACCCATATAAACATGGAAGAACCGCGTTGAAGAAGGCTGTTACTACATCGAAATTCACATCATTCGAATCCTTGAGCGTCTCTTTAATAACGGCTGAGGGCTTGTTATCTTCGCGGTTATCAATTATCTCGCGTGGTACTGGCATATCAGACTTGTTGCGCTATAAAATTCTATAAAATTCTATGAAATCACGCATATTGCTCCTTTTTACGGACATCCGTTCTACGGGTTTTTTCAAGTTATTTCGCAACAAGCCGATTCACCCCTCCGCAAGTTTCAGTTGAACGGTTCTTTTCGGGTGTGCAGTCTCTTGAGCGGGTGGATAAAAGATTCCTATGATCAGCCAGGAACCAAATCGAAAATGCGTTCCCATGAAGAAGTATAGGTCTCTCGTCTTCATGAAATCGAAGAATCGGGTTCTTATCTTCTCTTCTATGACCTTCAGATCTTTTTCTCTTCGCATGACGTTTCTTGCCAGTTCGTTTAATTCCCAGTCGATCAAGATTATGTTATGACCTTTGCATCCTGGTTCATCACTACACCTGAAGCGATATCTCAGTTCTACGGGCATCTTTACCCTTTCCCGCCTCTCCAGATAATCTCCTGCAATGGAAAAATAGGTCTGTTCATCGTAAATATCAGTGCTGTTCACTGTTACATCGATTCCCTGTAATTCGGGCTTGATCACGCCAAGACTGGCGTTCGCTTCACTTAATTTTTCGATGGAAGAAACCAATGGTAAAATCCGCTCCCGCACAATATCATTGCGCAATGGTGAGTTCAAATTCCGGTGATGGGTGACCTTTCTGCTCTCCCTTCTTTTATCGTTGTCCGGATTTGCAAGAGTAACTTCGATTGTGTCTTTTTTCCTGAAATCGATCAATCCTTCTCCGTAACTGAACCTGAAAGGATACAACCGCCTCCACTGGTTGTTCTCATTTATTCCAGCCACGCATACCAGCTGGTCGTGTTTTCTGTTTTCTTCGGGCGTTGCTCTGACCAACACAAGGATTTGTTCTTTCAAAGGTGAATTACCCCCTTATTTTGCTGCATTTCGATATCTCTTGCAATAACCCCCCTGTGGCACAGGTTTATATCCGCTTCGAAGCATAAGAGAGCCGCCCTATGATCTTCGCCAAGTCCGATGATTCGCTTAACCTCTTTGGAGTGCTCTTTCAGTGTTGTGGCTTCATATCGCTTGAATAACCTCTGGTAGTCTCTTCTGGTTACGAGGTTTTTTCTTGATCCGCTGTCAATCCCAAGTTCAGGGATGTGGGTGTACCGGATGTCCACTTTCCCCAGATAATTCTCCAGTTTGCTTCTTGTAAAACTGAAATTCATGCTGAAAGGGTTCTTTCTGACATCGATCAGCAGGTCTATCTGGTTTTGTATCAGGACGTTCAGGAAGGAATCGATGTCTCTTCCCTCATAGCCGATTGTGAAAAGAGCGGGTGGGCTTCGTATATCTGTGGTGGGGACAATTTCACTTTTTACAGTGTATTCCTGGTAATTCCTATATACGTAGTCTTTTATCTCACGGTTGGAGTTGAACCTGCTGGTAACTCGTTTTATCTTCATAGACGCCCTGTGATCTGCACTGGTTGCGGCTTTTATTCCTGCTTCAGTCGGTGTCAGGCGCGTTCTGTCTTCTGCCAGGAGCCCAGCCTGTTCGAGTTTGTATAGGTCGGCGTAACAGACATTGGAAAATGGACCGTACTTGTAAGGAAAGAAGTTGTAGAACTTAATAATACTCCTTATGTTCTCCTCATGGGCGAGCAGAAAAAGGGTTTTTACGAGCATGAATCTGGATGAGTTCTCTTTCTCTGATAGGCGTTCCACGACCTTCAGGAGGATTCTCTGTTTGTGGGTCAGGAGTTTCATTTGTCATTTTCTCCGATAAAAATTGTCATTTTATGAACCGGAATCTCTTTGCTATCTCCAAAGTACTGGAAATTTATTAAACGAAGTGATTTTAATTCCAACTTACCTCACCCTCATTGTAGGATATTCATTCTTTATAAAATGGTTGAAATACCTGCCATGCGATGACGCATTCATTAGCCAGTTATAAATGTTTTCTGGGACCTGGGAATACTGATACACCACTCCGCTGTTAAACTCTATCTCAAGGGTTTGGATAGATATATTATGACCTATCGAGCTAATGTTGCTTGAACTTACAGTTTCTCGTTTCATCTTCTCACACTCCTCGCCTTATCAAGCCTGTTCTTCGCCAGTTCAGCCACAGCCCGGTAAACCTCCTTTCGCTCATCGTCCTTTAAGCTGATAGCGTCAAAGACCACAACCACATCACCCAGTGCTTTTCTGTCGAGCAGCGGGTCTGGCTCCTGCTCGCGGATGGGTTTTGCGGAGTTAAACCCCTTGAAGTCCCTTTTAAAAGTCGGGTTGGTGATATAATTTAGGGGATAATCCAAGCATCTGAATAAGTCAAAAATATCTCCAGGAGATTTGAGTCTCTCGATTCTGTCTTGTGTCTCGTGTCGAAAATCCGTATCGAAAGATTTTTCCGGGTGGTTCTCCATCTTCTTCGCCCTCTCTACATATTGGGGTTACGATGTATTTAATAATACATTTCATAGAGCGCGGTGAAAGTGAAACGCATTGTTGATTGTTGTGCACTTGCGCGCATCGACCCCCCCAATCTTACAGGTAGACTCCCCGAGCCATGTTCCCATGGTCGGTATATCAACCCAGCTCACCCGACATCCACACCTCTTTTTGACCGGCGGGACACTGATCATCGTTCACCCCGCCATACCTTCACCCTGAGTTCTGAAGCGCCATCCGTCCTGCAAGCACGCAGCCACCGCCGCGGTTTCCGCCGATCGGGTTTTTCGGAACGCCAAGCGAGTTCATGCACCGCGCCATCACAGCAGCGCCTCGTGCGAGACCATCGTCCACGAAGACGACCTGACTCGTGGGATCCTCGAAGAACTCCATCTTAATGATCCGGTCGAGTATCAGGGCGGGTTTGTTTCCGGTGATTCCGGCTCTGCCTGTGATCCCGATAGCGGTCTCCTTTGTTACGACTCCGGCGTCGATCGCAGTCCTTACCAGCCGATCCACAGAGATTGCAGCGATCGGGTCCATCACGGCTGCGATCATCCCGATTCCATCGCTTTCATGTATCCGCTTCCCGATCTTTGCAAGCGCTGGCAGGTTGCTTCCGTCCTTGCCGACGTCGCATCCGATCAGGACGACCCCGATCGTCTTTGCAGCTTCTGCGTCCACCGGTACGCTGCCGTACCGATCTCTGCCCTCGGGGACAACCTCGATTGAGATGTGCTTGTGTATCTCTTCCGCGTACTTTTCTGCCTGTTTTGCCTTCTTGCCGCTTGCCGATGTCTTATCCTTGAAGATGTCTAGAGCGGTTCCGGTCCCGGGGTCCACAAGCCCGGTTCCTTGCACGATTGTGTCCGGTATCGCTCCGGCAAGCCCGCAGAAGTTCCCGATCGTCTTTGCATACGGGGTCTCGCTGTTTGTGATCCTGCCATCAAGCGTCGTTCCGAAGTCAAGCGAGAGGCACGGGTTCCTGAAGTCAACATCCGCCCATTTTGCACCTTCCTTGATGCCTGCTGTCGCAAGCTCGCCCTCCATCTCGTTTGCGACGATCTCAACACCGGTTGCGCCGGTTGGCGGCAGCACGCCTGCGACAGCGCCAAGGAATGCGACCTTCTCGATCAAGCTGTGTTTCTTGAACTGCTCGGGGACCGTGTCGATCCCCATCGCAGGAGTCATGTGCTTTGGCGACACCCCCGCTTTCAGGCAGCCGTCAGCCAGTGCAAGAACAAAATTTCCAACCTCGTCAGGCGATGCGAAACCAGCGACGACGCCTGTTGACCGCACCACGAAATGAAGGTTCGTGTCGATATTGATGTTCGCCTCATTGAGGCAGTCTATGATCGTCTCTGAAACCAGTTCTGATACCGACTCGCGGGTGAACGGAACTCCGGTAAGCGTCCTTCCGAAGACATCTTCCCCAACCTTCGGTGGGCGCACATCTCGCGTCATCCGCACGGTCTTGTTCACATGCTGCGCCATGCCGGTGCTCATGTTGGTTGCTGTCAGTATACACTTGGTCGTGGTATTTCCGACCTCAACTGATGCGGCGAGGTAATAATCCTCAATCTCCTTCTTGTAAATCGACATCGGGTCAGGTTTGATGCGCACCACGTCTATCGGATCGCTCTTCGCGATCCTTGGTTTTGGTCCAAGTATCTTATCGAAAAATCCCATGTTCACACACCTCCGAATTGTTTATTGTAGTGGTTCTCGCGTTCTGCCATCGCGAACCGGGTAATCCCTGCGTGTTCCATTTAGAATCTGCATGGACTCCTTGACACATCCTGCAAGCACAACCTCTGCATCGCCGGACACCTCCATCCCGGCAGCTCCCGCATGTCCGCCACCCGAGCCATTGTGCTCGATGCCGATGTCACGCAGCAGCACCCCGAGGTTGATGCCGCACCTGACCGCATCCCGGTTCGCACGTCCGCTCACCTTCAGGACGCCGTCCTGCACCGTCCCAACAAATGAGACGTCGGCACCGATGCCGGTCAGCGATGTGGCAGCAGACGCACCGAACGACTCTGCCTCTGATGCGGCAACGACCCAGTCGTCAACTGTCCGGATCTCTGCCCTGTTTGCAGCCTCAAGAACCGCAAGCCGCATCGAGAGCTCCTGCGGCGTGCCCGCAAGCAAGTCCATTGCCTCACTGTAGCGGACTCCGCTTTGCTCGATTAAGTATGCGATCGCCTGAAACGAGCCTGACGAGGCGTGCTTGAAGTGCCCGGTGTCTGTAACGATCCCGATCATAAGGGCTATGGCGGTCCGTTCCATGATCGGGGCGCCCATACACCTCATAATATCGACAACAATCTCTGCGTTTGAATCGGTGTTTTTGTGCAGGTAGAACGATGCGTCATCAAGCAACTGCGAGACCGAGTGATGGTCGATCACGCCGTAGTCGCCCAGCACAATGTTGTTTAGCTGTGACCTGGTCGATGTGTCCACGACCACCGTGAAATCGTAGTCAGCAGGATCTGGCGTATACACGGCATCAATATCGAGCTGGTCGACCAGAATGGCAGCCACCCTGTTGCATCGATCGACGACGCCGACTGTGCCGCCGAAAACCTCGGCAAGCGCAAACGTGCTCGATATCGCGTCAGGGTCGGCGTTGCGGTGACCGAGAAATAGGACGTTTTGGTAGTCGAGCAATCGGTCATAGAGCGCGGCTTCGTCGACGCTTGCGGCGCTGTCTGTGACGTTGTTCGTAGTACTGTTCATAATTAGTCAGATGCGGTCAGGGTTCAAAAGGGTACGGCTCCATCTCGCACCTATCCGGCACCAGAAGACCTGATCGGTGGCGCGATAGCCGCGTCGTGCCGGAAAACCGCAACATCACATCGGCGCAACCCTACTTTTCCCCAAGCGCCATGAAGAGTGAGGGGTTGTTTGCAACTTTATACGATAACGACGTGTTTTTATTTTCAAATTCCCTGAGTTTTTCGAGAGTGTTCACGGACACATTCTTAAGTCCCGCCCCCGCAAACAAATTGACAACATCACCCGGCGTGCTTCCACTGAAAAAAGGCAATTGATCCTTTATACGGGCGTAATACCCCATGAACGTGAACGGATTCTTCTTTTCAGTTACAAAAGCGATTATGCTGCCAAAAAGCCTTCGCAAACGCATACCTGCCGTAGAATCGTACCAGCTTCCGTCGATGAGCAGGATCTTGCCGCCTGACTTTACAACGCGACGCCACTCATCAACCGCACGTCCGGGATCAGGCATCGTCCAGAGGAGATACCTGTTTATCACGATGTCGAACGTTTCATCTTCGAAAGGCAAGTTTTCCGCATCGCCATGCATAAGACTGAGCGTTAAATTCAGTTTACTGGCGTTATTCCTGGATTTCTCAAGCATGTGTTTGGATATATCTATCCCGGTTACGTTATGCCCCATCTCCGCAAAAATCAGAGCCAGAAACCCGGTGCCAGTCCCGACATCCAGAATATTAAGATTTCTATCTGCCCTGATCGCATCGTTCAGCACGGTCTTCCAGAATCGTTTCGCCTCAACCTGCGATTTATACACGGTCGCATCATACGTCTGACTCCTCTGGTCCCAGTATGCCCTGACAGTACTCTTTGCATTCATTAGCAAACACCTTTTACATTTTGATACCGCTTACTTTGTTACTATGTGCTGTTATGAGTGCGTG
>JAYEGG010000014.1:0-6248 GCA_034658995.1 Methanobacteriota archaeon
CACGAGATTACACAAGATTTCACGAGATTAACACAGAAATCTTGTGAAAATCTGTGTAATCTCGTGGTTCTGTATGTGTTTAGCTGCAATCTTATAGTTAGCTAAACACGTACGCCCAAAGTATCTCAAAGGCTCTGACTGCTTAAGATTTGGATATGGCAAAAATCTTTGCAAAAATCGAGGATATCCGATCAAAGCTGAATCGCGAGGGAGATGGAATATATCGCGACGATGGACAAAACGATCATTTTTTCTCGCAAAAGGCGACCAGGAATAATGTGGCTATAGGGCCGAAGAGTAGTGAAATGAGAAACCAGTTAAGACCACTTCGGTTCTTTCCCTGGGCGATCCCTGCATTGATCAATGCAAGACTGCCCCATCCGATCGCATAGTCCGGTCCGGAGCTCATAGACGCGCCTTCCGCTGTTCTGAATTCGATATGTCCATTTGTACCATTTTATCAATCCTTTTTAGACTCGATGCTAATTAACAGCACCCCCAAACAAATGCATGGCACCGCGAAGCGCGGCATTACAATCGCGCAGCCACAACATTTAAGTATGTATGAATATACAATCCCATAATCCGATGACCTTGATTAATAAAACTATACCTGGCGAGTAATTACAATGGCATGGCAGTTGATTGTTTTTAGCATCATTTCTACACTGATCCTGATCGCATTGTACTTTTTACTCTTCGTATCAGCGGAATGCCGCAAAAAAAAGCGTGGATATACGGCGAGACAGTTGATCAATGGATATTGGCCCTATATACTGGCAGCTGCCGCGGTATATGGGCTTGTGCAGGCGCAGTTTCCAATACGGCAGCATCTGCATCTGCTCGTGAGTTATGACTGCACAGCATACATTGAACAGATAGAAGGTGGTGTGGTTGCTGGTTTCCAGAGCATGGCAACACCCGCACTCACATATCTGATGACGTTTGTATATATAGTGTTCTTTTCCTCGATTGTGATATTTACATTCATTGTACTCGCATACACAGAGCAAACATCAGAACTTAAGCGATTTTCTCTTGTTTTCATCCTGAATTACCTGATCGCATTCCCTTTTTATCTGCTATTCCCGGTTACGGTCACCGGCTATGCATTGCCAAACGTCCAGCCGCTTATGTACGAACTGCACCCGATGGTATACTCAGCCATCACCATGGTGGATCCGCTCGACAACTGTTTCCCGAGCCTACATGTTGCCCTCGTGTTCAGCACACTCCTGGTAATTTACGGGACAAATCTCAGACGGTACAAAGTCTTCCTGATATTCGCATTTCCCACAGTCGTCTTTGCCACGCTATACCTTGGCGTACACTGGGCAACTGATATCATAGCCGGCATGGCGCTATCGGTCTTCACACTGCACATCGCAGACCGATATGGCGAGCAGATCCTGCGACATGCAAACATAGCAATCGTCGAGATCGAGAAGTTGATCGGCGTCAAAGAGACCGTTATCTGTAATATTTGCGCATGTAAGATCACGACCGTGCCACATATTCTGTCTGTGAGCTGCCCACAGTGCGGCACGTGCATCGAGCACAGCGCGCTGTGACGATCGATATTATTGGCGAGCGTGCGACTTGCAATTTGTGACCTGCAGGATGGTGCACGACAATTCTACTGTGACCTGCAACACTGCTTTGCAACCCACGAATTAAGCGCGTGGTTAAGATCCTCAGCATCCACATATATCTTGCCACACGCAGGGCACCGCGACCCATTCACGGTACGATCGTAGCGGTTCAAGGTCTTTGGTATGGTCAGCACGCCACAGGCACATCTCACGATCCCGGATCCGGACATGAGTATCATGTTGTTCTGGTGGGTAATAATGTGTGGGTACTGACAAAGTGCAGGACGCAAAGACGCGGGCAATTGGTCACGATCATGATAATGACATTCGAACTATCCGGCGAGCACGAAACACTGCCCAAAAGCGAGGTGCTCGCATGTATGCGTGCGCTCGGAATCGAGCATCGGGTTGCACAGAGTAGTGAGCAGTGCCTGATGCTTGATATCAACGGTTCCACCGGGATATCCCGGATACTGGCGGCAAGGCTTGCGATGACGCACCGGATCATCTCAGGTATCTTCGAATGCGACATATCCCGATCAGGCATCCTGAAATCTGCTCGTGATGCGGAGATAAGAGTCCCATCAGGAGAAACGTTCAGCGTGCGGGTGAAACAGATACAACGCTCGCATATATCGTCCACAGACCTTGAAAAACGCATAGGCGAGGTGATTTTTGAGCATAATCCCGGGTCAAGGGTGAATTTGAAAGATCCTGATCACAGCTTCAGGTTGCTTGTAACCAACCGGTCATGCGTATTCGGAGAGGTGCTTGCATCGGTTGACCGTAAGCAATTTTGGGAAAGAAAGCCACATAAGAAACCATTCTTCTATCCCGGGACTATTTTGCCGGAGGTCTCACGCGCAATCGTGAATCTCTGCGAAATCCGCTCAAACGACCTTGTTCTTGATCCGTTCTGCGGAACCGGGGGTGTGCTGGTCGAAGCGGGCATGATTGGTGCGCGGGTGATCGGAATCGATGTGCAGGAATCGATGCTACCTGGAGCAGAGATGAATCTCGAGGATTCTGGCTCTGAATATCACGTGCTCTGTGGAGATGCCTGTAACCTGCCGATCGCTGACCATTCGGTCGATGCAGTGGTCACTGATCCGCCTTATGGCAGGTCTGCCGTTGTCATGGCAGAATCGGTCGAATCACTCTATAGGGGTGCGCTACTCGAGATATATCGCGTGTTAAAGCGCGGTGGGCGCGCAGTTGTGATCTCTGACTTTGAGCTTTTAGGGGCGGACGACGCCGGGTTTGTTGTGGCGGGGCGACATGCCCAGCGGGTCCACCGGAGCCTGACGCGGTATGTTGTGGTGCTGCGAAAGTAGCAGTAGCAGTAGCAGCAACGCCATTACAACAACATACGTGTTCAGATGGGGCAAAAAAACAAGAGATTACACAAGATTAACACAGAAATCTCGTGGGAATCGGTGTAATCTCGTGGTTCCGTATGTGTTTAGCTGTAATCTTGTGGCAGCTAAACACGTACACAACAACGAAGAGCAGGGTACCTCTGGCAGATATCCGGTTTCATTGAACACGTTCTCTTACGAACATTTAGGAGCAAATGAAGATATAATGTATGTGTTTAGCTGAGGTGAAAAAACCACGGGATTACACGAGATTACACGAGATTACCACAGAAATCTTGTGGAAATCCGTGTAATCTCGTGGTTCCAATGTGTTTAGCTGCAATCCCGCGGTTAGTTAAACACGTACGATATAATAAGACCACAGATCAGACATGAAACTGAATTCAATCCAGTTCTTTACCAGCACATCGATGATGATATCGATGATGCTCATTCCGGTTATTGCAGAGGATTTTGGAGCAAATTATATACAAATAGGCGCTGTTATTGGTGTTTATGGTCTGTGCCTGTTTATTTCGTCTTATGTGTTCAGCAGGGCTGCTGACGCGTGGAACCTTAAAAAGCTGCTTGTGGCAGGTCTTGCGTTTTCGGCGGTCGCCTACTTTCTGCAGGTATTCGCAGACGACCCGCTTAGTCTCGGGCTGGCGCGGGGGTTCCTCGGGATCTGCGTCGGCATATACCCTGCAGCGATGATCATGCACGTTTACGGGATGGGGCGAAGTATCGGCAAGTTCAGTTCATTCGGCGCACTCGGGTGGGCTGCAGGGTTCTTTGTAGCCGGACTCATCGGAAACTATGACCTGATATTCATTGCAAGCGCCGTTCTCATGATAGTATCAGCTATCATCGCCATGCGCCTGCCGGATGTCAAAGTTCCGAGAATTGAGGTCGCGTATCTATCGTTTGCCACGGTGAAGGCAAACTGGGACATATACCTGACATTCATGCTTCGGCATACCGGAGCCACCGCCGTCTGGGTGATTTTTCCACTGTACCTGATCAGCCTTGGGGCAGACAAGTTCTGGATCGGCCTGATATACTGCATCAATCCGCTGGTGCAGTTTTTCATAATGCGGCGGCTTGATGGCATGGATTCAGTATCGCTTGTGAGATACGGGTGCCTTGTGTCGGTGGTCGCTTTTTTAAGTTTCATCCCGCCAACGACTTTTTATTACATAATGCCGGGTATGGTTCTGGTCGCTGTTTCGTGGTCGTTTCTGTATGTCGGGTCCACAGAGCTTCTGCTCAGCCAAAACCAGGATAAAGCAACAGCCGCAGGGTGGATCACCTCAGTGATCAGTCTTGCATCGGTGGTGGGTTCACTGCTCGGGGGCGTCATCTCGTATTACGGCGGGTTCGTCGCAGTGCTCGTCTTTGCAGGGGGACTTAGTTTTATTAGCTTCCGGATTATGGCATCCCGCCCCCCTCCCAAAACGCCCGTCTGAGTCAGGACCTTTTTCCTGACACCGGCAAATTTTATAAGTCCTCGGCACAAAGTTGCAGCACATCTTTTCGGTGCAACAGTTAATTTAACGTAAGCGCATACTTCATATAATTAAGAAATATCCGTTCGCACTTAAAAACGAGGGTAACAGATCGTATGGCAGAGAAAAAGGACTATTATGATGTGCTTGGGGTCCCGAAGGACGCCGATGAAAAGCAAATCAAAAAAACGTATCGGAAACTGGCGATGCAGTACCATCCTGACAGAAATCAGGAGCCTGATGCAGAGGAGAAATTCAAGGAGATATCCGAGGCTTATGGCGTGTTATCTGATCCTGAAAAGCGGAAAAGATATGATCAATTCGGACATGCCGGCATCGACTCGCGGTACTCTGCCGAGGACATCTTTGGGGGCATCCATTTCGAAGACATTTTCGGGAGCAGGGGGCGTGGGCAGGGTGGCTTTGAAAGCATCTTTGACACGTTCTTTGGTGGGGGCGGTGGTGCTGGTGGCTATGGTTCGCGAACAGTTCCGCAACGGGGTGGCGATCTCAGATACGATCTGCACATAGCACTTGCAGACGCTGTACATGGCATAGAATCAAATATACGACTGATGCGTACCGAAAACTGCGATACGTGCGGTGGGAGTGGTGCAAAACCGGGCACATCTCCAAAGACCTGCGCGAACTGCCGGGGCGCCGGTCAGGTTAATCAGGTGAGGCGGACACCGTTTGGTCAGTTCATCACATCCACACCCTGCGGACAGTGCCGCGGCACCGGCAAAGTGATCGAGTCACCATGCAGCTCCTGCAAAGGCACCGGCAGGGTGCGTCGCGCCAGAGCGATCTCGGTATCGGTTCCGGCTGGCATCGAGACCGGGTCCCGGCTGCGCGTTGCCGGAGAGGGTGAGCACGGAGTTCATGGCGGCCCACCCGGCGATCTGTACGTGGTTATGCACATCGAGCCGGATCCCGCTTTTGTGCGAGACAGGGACAACATCATGTACGAACTACCGATCCGGTTTACGCAAGCTACGCTCGGGGACGAGGTGGTGGTGCCAACGCTGCATGGCGACGTGAAGATGAAGATCCCGGCAGGCACACAAGCGGACTCGACGCTCAGGCTGCGCGGCAAGGGCATGCCAAAGCTGCACGGACGCGGAAAAGGAGACCAGCTCGTAAAAATCAAGATCATCGTTCCGAAACGCCTCTCCACGCAGGAACAAGAATTACTCGCCGAATTGCAGAAAATCGAGGGTAAACACGGTCAGGGCGAGAGCGCAGGCAGCACAGGTGGTGCAGATAGTAAAGGTGACTCCGGCGATAAAAAACGAAAAGGAATCTTTGAAAAGGTCAAAGACGTCTTTGAATAAGCGATTGTCGATCCGGCGCCTTGCTATTTCCCGGAGCCTTACATCTGTGGATGATGGTCCGTGACCACAGAAAACGGCGGGACCGGGAATGATAAAACCATGCGTGTTTGGCTAACCACGAGATTACACAAGATTACACAAGAAAGTATGAGGCGACGTAACCACTCAGGTACCTACAACCACCACACGGGAAACTTCACTATGCAGGAACTACCCGGGACATGGAACATACCGCAACCAAACAGAGAATTTAACCGCAAAGTGCGAGAGGGGGACGCGGAGGGGAAGTAAACGGTTACTACTCTCCCGATCCTCCGCGCCCTCAGTGGTTATTTTTCGGCTCTCTGGTATCTTCCGTGATAGCGAACCCAGGAGCTCTATCAGATTGATCATCTATTCAGCCACTCGATATCGGTTTTGCAGAGTTTCCTGTCAGTTGAAAATATAATGAACCGCGGA
>JAYEGG010000015.1:0-6235 GCA_034658995.1 Methanobacteriota archaeon
TCGCAGCAACACCTTTACAATTCCCCGGCACAAAACGATACGCACTCATGTATCTGGCACACCCAGGCATCCTCTTGCTGACGATCCCGGTACTCGTGGCAACAACGTACCTGATCCGCAAGGGGCACCGGAAAGGAATACTCGTGACCCGCGCCGCTGTGTTCATCCTGCTGATCATATCGCTTGCATCCCCCTGCGATCTGGTATCACAGACCATCTTCGATGAAACGCCGAGCATCACCGTCATCGATGACCACACCGACAGCATGGCGCTATTTGACAACGACACAGGGTTGCGGGTGTATGAACGACTCAAGAGCCGCACCCCGACCGAGATCCGCCAGATCACAGGAAGCAAGACTGCAATCGGGGATGCAGTCACCGAGTTTTCCCGTGGAAACGACAATATCCTGCTCGTGAGCGATGGAAACAACAATCACGGGCTTGATCTGGCTGACACCATCGCTTTTGCACGGGCGGTCAATACCACGGTCTGCGCAATCAGGCTGGAACCCGAGCAAAATGACCTCAGCGTCGAAGTATCCGGCGGAAAGGACGTGATCGTGGAAAGCGAGCAATCGTTTGTTATCACGGTGCGGCAGGAAGCTCGTGACGGGAGGGAATCAGAATACACACTCTCCGTATGGATCGATGACAACAAAGTGGACGAACAGGAGGTTCGTCAGACTGAACGGAAAAAGAGCACATCAATCTCGCATACCTTCACAGAACTTGGCTCACACACCATAAAAGTGGAAATTGTGACTATGAGTGATGATATTAGAAAGATCAACAACGTATTCTACAAATCAGTCTATGTGGTCCCGAAACCAACGGTTCTTTCGGTGTGTGACCGCAGTTCTCCGCTATCACAGACGATTTCCGAACTGTATGACGCAACAACCGTCAGTTCGGCAACATCGATTGATCCTGCCCAGCAACTTGCGGTGGTGCTCGATAATATCCATGCAAACGACCTTGACAAGGGTGAAATCGAGCGGCTGGGCGCATATCTCAGGAACGGCGGCGGACTCGTGGTTGTTGGGGGCGACCGGGCGTATGATACGGGTGGCTATTACAACTCGCCACTTGGGTTTGAGACGCTGCTTCCGGTGAAATCGAAGGAGAGTGCCGGGGAGGGGTCAAACGTTGGTGTGGTGATCGTGATCGATATTTCAGGGAGTGTTGGTACGGCTTACGGTGATAATACGGCGCTTAGTATGGAGAAGGCGCTTGCAATCAACGTATTACGAGGGATTAACATAAACGACCACATCGGTGTCATTGCATTCACTAACAAGGCATACATTGTGTCTCCACTGACAAGAGGTCTGTACAAGAGTACAATCGAGGAAAAGATCACAAGATTGACTCATGGTGGAACCACTTATATAGATACTGCACAAAATGCCGCTTCTGCAATGCTCGATGGATACGCGGGTGCAAAGAGCGTGATCATCATCTCTGACGGGATAACAAGCAATGCCGATGCGTGTCTTGGTCTTGCCAGAAGCATGGTTGATGCTGGCATCACCACCTACGCGGTAGGCGTTGGCGAGACCACGGACGAGGATTTTATGCGGTCACTGGCATCCGCAGGCGGAGGAATTTACTACAGACCGGCAGAATCCGAGCGGCTGAATGTTATCTTTGGAGAGAAGCCGGAAGAGCCGGATGATACGACAAAGGGAGACTTTTCAATCATTGT
Organism: Methanobacteriota archaeon; assembly: GCA_034658995.1. Taxonomy (GTDB): domain Archaea; phylum Halobacteriota; class Methanosarcinia; order Methanosarcinales; family Methanogasteraceae; genus Methanogaster_D. Next base: position 1,709 of record JAYEGG010000015.1, read on the forward strand.
TCTGAATCCGAATCATTTTATCAGCGAGAATCTCGAACTCTCGGGCTCGCTCACCGGCTACAACAAGGTCACCCCAAAGACCGGTGCGCAGACGCTTGTCACGACCGGGGCGGGAAAGCCGATCGTGACGGCATGGCGGTTTGGCATGGGGCATGTGGTTGCTCTAAGCACCGATGACGGCGCGGGGTGGTCTGGCACGCTTTATAGCGGCGAGAATGCGCTCCTGATATCAAGGATGGTTAACTGGGCGGTCGGAGACCCGAGAAGAAACGATGAGGTCGTGATATCTGCCGACGATATCTATCTTGGCGACGATGCGATCATAAATATCAGATCGGACACTGTTCCAAGCATAACTCTCGATGGGGCGAAACTTGAACTCTCGCAGGTTGATGAAGACCGATACCAGGCATCGATCACCGCGGATTCGCAGGGGTTTCTGGATATTTCCGGGTACGTGATCGCTGTGAACTATCCTATGGAGTTCAGGGATGTTGGGTTCTCCGAAGATCTGAAGAACACGATAGAGATGTTTGGCGGTGGGGCTGGGGTTTATGCAGAGGATGATATTGAGTCGCTGATTGCGCACATGAAAGAGCGCTCAACGCGCACGGTGGAGGAGCCGGAGGAGAAGCGACTGCCGTTTCTGCTTGCGGCGATGATAATCTTTCTCGGGGAGGTAGTGGTACGAAGGCTGCGGGAGATCAAGAGGATGCGGAAAGGATGATCTGCTACAGGCGGCAGCAAAATAGCGAGAACCGGATCATTAATATGAGCCTGCAACCAACACCACCATCGTGTTTGACACGATCATCATCGCATTCTGGCTGATGCTGCCCGCATACCTACCAAACCCATGCGCAGCGTTGTTCGGGCGCGGTCCCCCCATCGATTTCGGCAGGAACTTAGCCGACAGAAGGCGGATACTCGGCGACGGGAAGACCTACATCGGTTTCTTTGCCGGAAGTGCAGCAGGTATCGCGATCGGGTTGATCCAGATGTGGGCTGCACCGCATTACTCGTTTTTTCCATTGTTCACCATGAAAGCCATCTTCTGCCTCTCGATCGGATCGTTGCTCGGAGATCTCGGGATGAGCTTTGTGAAACGAAGAATCGGGCTTAAGCGCGGGGCGCCGTTCCCGATCGCAGACCAGCTCGACTTTGTGGCGGGCGCATGGCTACTGACATTCATCGTTGAGCGAGAATGGTTCGTTTCGAACTTTACTATCTGGATTATGATAACCATACTCATTATTACTCCGATTATGCACAGAATCACCAACATAATCGGATATAAACTCGGAACAAAGGATGTGCCGTGGTGAAAGATAAATACCAGGGAGTTATCACCATCGAATGTCCGGATGCATCGGTGATCAAGGATGCGCTTGCTCCGGACAATCTCCGGAACATGACGATGCACAGCACAGGTGCATCACTGGTCGTTGAGATGTCGGCGCCGAGGCTCGGAACACTGATAAGCACGGTTGACGACCTGCTGATGAATGCGAAGATTGCGTGTGAGCTGGCTGCCACAGTGCAGGCGCCGGTAGCTGCTGATTGCAGTCAATCAAAAGGAGCGAATAATAATAACATCAATTGAGACTCTCCTTGGAATCGATACATACCTCGCACACACAAGCGGCATCAGCGGCACGATCCGCAGGGATGCCGAGGACTTCAGGGTCACCGAAGTCTGGGACCATGACCCGGGAGAAAGCACAAGCGGGCAGTATCTCATCGTAAAGCTCACAAAAAAGAACTGGGACACCAACCACCTGATCAGGGACCTGTCAAGGCGTTTCAGGGTCAGCAGAACCCGGTTCGGATGGGCTGGCACCAAGGACAAACGAGCAGTCACCGCCCAGAGAATTGGCATCTGGGACCCTGACCACACGATAGAGGCAGAAATTTCGGGCGTCCACATCCCGGATGTCGAGCTTGAGATCATCGGGCGGTCAAACAAAAAAATAAGTCTTGGCGACCTTCAGGGCAACAAATTCAGGATCGTTATACGAGACATCGATGAAAGATGTGGCGGCAGGGACGAAGTGGTAAAACGTCTCGATGGCATATCCCGCGAACTCAAGATCTCAGGAGGCATGCCGAACTTCTATGGCACGCAGCGGTTCGGGACGATCCGACCGATCACGCACGAGGTCGGCAGACTGATCGTTTCAGGCGATTTCGAGGGTGCTGCCATGGCATACATTGCAAAGCCGTTTCCGGGTGAGCGATCATCCGAAATTCGCAGGTGCCTCTGGGATGCGTGGAGTGCGGGGGACGCTTGTGATTTTAAAGCAGCACTGAACAGTTTTCCGGATCGTCTGCGTTACGAGCTTGCGATGCTGAACCATATAGTCAAATATCCTGATGACTATGTCGGTGCGTTCCGAACGCTCCCAAAAAACCTCGCAATGATGTTTGTGCATGCACATCAGTCGTTCATATTCAATAAAATCCTGAGCTATCGTATAAAAGAAAGTATCCCATTGAATCAGGCGATTGAAGGCGATGTTGTATGCTTCAGAGGCAAAAATGGCTTGCCTGATGCTTCAAAGACCGATATCGTGACGCCGGCAACCATTGACGGTATCAATAACCTCGTCCGCAGGAAGCGCGCATGGGTGACCCATTCGCTGATCGGGCACGCATCCAAACTCACAAGCGAAATCGAACAGACCGTGATCTCAGACCTTAAGATCGATATCCATGAATTGACCCGCAGTTTTGAGATCTTGGAGATGCCGGAGATTGCTTCGAGAGGCGGACACCGGGCGATCGTGATCGATGCGGACCCGGTTTTTGAGGTGGTTGGCGGCAAGGTGGGCGGCGAGGTATGTGGTGAGGTAGGTAGTGAGTTGAGTGGCGGGTTGTGCGTGGCTTCTGAGTTTTTCCTGCCGAAAGGTTGCTATGCCACAGTTCTCCTGCGAGAGTACATGAAATCCGAATAGGGGTGAGGATTAGGAAGGTGTGGCGGGAGGAATTATCACATCCACTCGTAATGCACCATCACCTCTGGCTTAAAATCATATAACAGGCTGTTCTCAACATATCCAAAGAAAAGACAGCCCTCACACTCCTTTACCACTCTTTTCCGTGTTGCTTCCGACAATTTCCAGACATTCTCAATCCCATCACCCACATCGCCCAGATGAACTCTCTTCACCCGGCAATTCTCGATTCTGCCATCCGCAGTGACGTGGAGGACAATATCACTGGCATGACATCTGAAAGCCGGTTTCAACTCCTTCACCATTCCAAGATACGTCAGGGAATTGATGATCGGGAATTTCTCTCGCTTAAGTTTGATGATCTGATCGACCGCCCCTTTATATGCTGCCACATCCCTGATCCCGAGTTCATCCCACACATCACCCCCAATCCCGCTGAATTCGTGGATCGGTTCAAACGAGATAGATACACCCAGATCGCGTGCCAGGTAGACCAGTTCTGCGAGTTCGTCCTGATTCTTTCTGCTGATGACGCAATTCATGAGAATGCTGTGACCTTCGTGTTCTGCTTCCTTTATCCCGTCCAGCACATCCTCAAAATCGATTCCTCGTATCTCTCTGAATGTTTTTATGCCATCAACAGAGATCGACAGGTAATCAAGGTCAGACAGATCATGAATTCTCTTTTTCAGGAGTTTTCCGTTGGTTATGAGTGAGGTTATCATCCCAATATCGTGAGCGTGCCTTAAAATCTCGGATAGGTCTTTTCGCAGGAGTGGTTCAGCCGTCCATGCATTATAGACCATTATTCCAAACGATCTGGCTTCATCAAGGAGACTAAACACCTCTTCAGTACTCATCTCGTCCCCTTCCTCCTTCCAGTACTCACAGAACTTGCATTGCAGATTACATCTTGCATTGATCCCATGCGACAGGACAAAGGGTCTTTTCCTGACCCTTAGCTGCCACAGGGCTTTTGATGCCAGCACCGGCGAGAACGTCATAACAATCACCATAAAAACACGGAAAATGCGGGGGAGGGGATTCGAACCCATGAACTCCTTCGAGAACAGATCTTGAGTCTGTCGCCGTTGACCGCTTGGCTACCCCCGCTTCTGTGATAGGGTGAGAACAACCATCATTTTGCGCAAACCCCATTTAAAGATGTCGATTGCACAGGTAGCGCGTGCCCGGTGTTTCCTGGCATGCCACAAAATCAGGGGGATGGCGCCTGACTTTTTAAGTGTCAGGCAAAATAAGGGAGTGGTTCAACACAGTATACGGGAACTTAACCCGCGAGTGCGCGGAGGATCTGTAGCTCTTGCATTCCCCCGCGCATCCATGAAAAATCCTCTTTCGCAGTGTTGTGGTTGATCTACAGAACTGTCCCTACATCCCCTCAACACAGGGGAACCTCATGAATTCCATGATGGAGACTTTTTAATTTCTTCCGGAGTACGTGTTTAGCTAACTATAAGATTGCAGCTAAATACATGCGGAACCACGAGATTACACAGATTTTCACAAGATTTCGGTGTTAATCTCGTGAAATCTTGTGTAATCTCGTGGTTTT
>JAYEGG010000016.1:0-6190 GCA_034658995.1 Methanobacteriota archaeon
GGCGGCATTCATCCCCGCTACAAGTAACGGGGTCTTCTGCCGCGTATCTATAAAGATCTCGCTCAAAGTCGATGAACCGCCACACTTTTGTCCCCCTTCTCGGCTCATACCCGATCTTCGAGAGCGCATCTGCAAACCAGAAACACTCGCCTTGTGTCGGGAAAACAAAATCGAGGTCCTTTGTGGATCGTTTCAGCCCATGGTAGACTAGTGCAGTACCGCCGATCACAATTGTCCTCGGGCGGTCACGCAGGTGCTTCTCCACGGTCATGAGCACTTCTCGTATCTCCTGCCAGCTCCTAAATCTCAATCTGATCACCAAAGTATCTCTTGAGTTCGGCGCCGTGAACCGGTAGTAGATGGTAATCCCGGTAGATCTTGTAAAAGTCATCGAACGTGAATGCAATCCGGACATTCCATCTCTTCTCGATATCTTCGAGAAAACTCCTTTTTATGTGCGTTCTAAACTCGCTGTACGGAAAGATTGCGTCTTCGAGTACCGCTTCAGCCGTATTCGCGCTGCTATGTTCTGTTAGCATCACTTCAAACTCATCTTTGCGCTCCATGCAATTCGCAATGTCGATCAGCGCAAGAATCTTGGATAATACGCCATCACCAATCGCCATCCCAACCAATCTCTCGAAATCGACGCGTTCGTTCATCAAAAGCGTTGGAATATCCAAGATCTCATCCTTGTCTCTTGATTGCAGCATCTCGATGACCTGCCCTTCGATGACCTGCCCGCCGTGTATGGCGCTGGTGGTGGTTTTTTGAGTCATGGTTCTCTGCGACCTTCTTTCTTCAGCAAAGGCGCTTAAACATCGTTGGATACTATATGAACCCGGATGATGGAATAATCTTTGGGTTCAGGTTGTACTGGAGTCGTGTTCGTATTTGCCTGCATTCGTGATTTTACGCAGGCAACTTTGCCACACATGCACCCCGTCACATCTCCAGCACGTACCGGACAATCGCATCGGCGCACGCAGTAGCGTCCGTAAGATCGCTCTGCACCACGATCTCCGGGTGCAGCGGCGCCTCGTACTTGACGTCCACGCCAGGCACGGTTCCACCACCGCCCGCTGATGCGTAGATGCCGGTTGGCGCGTATTCGGCGTGCCTGGTGCGCTCTCGCGCCATGCATACATCAAGATGGCACTTAACATACACTTCGACAAACCGTGGGATTAAACTTCGTGCGAGATCCCGGTATTTTCGCTGGTTTGCGGTCGCATCGATGATCACAGAGACGCCGCTGTCCACGAGGAGGTGTGCCATGTATGCGAGGGATGCATACACGATGGTTCGCTCTTCTTCGGTGTAATTCGGGTGCGGCGTGATGATTTTTCGTATCTTGTCAAGCTGGAGGTGTTTTACGTCACGTCCCTGCAAGTTGCAGAGTGATTCGTGCACTTTCTCTGCGATCGTGGTCTTCCCACATCCGGGAAGCCCGGTGATCCAGATCGCGTATGCACCTGCACCCTTCGCTTGTGTTGCCCGCGTTACCTGTGCCTGTATTACCTGTGTGTCACTGCCCATTTGAGAAATGCTCCTGAAGGGAATTCGTGTATGGTGGTTGCGATGATCATGCCGTCTCCGTGATTTTTTGCAACCATGATCGGCAATCCGTTGCCAGTTAGTATAATATCGCCGTCAGTCTCTGTAAAGTACCCATCGCACTCGGCACGATCGCCATCAAAGACGCAGGTGCAACCATGCTCCTGCACCACCTCTATATCGACCGCACCGTACTGTTCTTTGTATTTCAGCGTGAATGGAAGCCACTGATATGTATACTCTGGAACCAGCGCCCCGTACACAACAAGCACACCACCATTTCTGGCAAAACGGTCAAAAAACCCTTTGTTTGCCTCGATTCCACGGGATATTTTCGTATACTGCTGGTTTGCAAATCCAGTTGGGACGATTAGAACTTCGGACGCTGGAAGAAAACGCATGCCAAGTGCGCTTGATGGCACACGCTGGTATGATAGCCCGTGTTCAACAAACATCTTTTCGAAAAGCAGATCCTCGTCCCAAACCAGTGTGACATCGAGCATTGTAGCCGTTACCGGATAACCGCAGGAATTATGTGAGAACATGCACAAATATCTCGAGTAATTCCTCCGATCTCTCGATTCCCTCCTCTATTTTCATGCAACCCCCTCCATCCCCATGGCGTCCGGGATTGGTGCACCCTTTCCCTCTGGTGCAGCGCACCTGCCAGCCGCCACTGCGTGATCAGTCGTCCATCCGTTTTTCGATCCGCGTTCACCATCATGACGCAATTGCTTCTTACTGTATTTAAACTCGTTGGGCGCAACCGTTTGGTATTTGGTCAGGAATCAGGCAACTGCGCGAAGCTTGCTCTTGAAACGTGCGCATGATTGGACCAGTGATTCGATGCCAGGAAGCGTGCGTCCCGACAAGAAATCGATACATGCGCCACCGCCCGTGCTGATGTGCGAGATATTTGACTCAATACCAAGCGCGTGAGCCTCAGAAGCGATGTGGCCGCCTCCAACGATCGAAAACTTTGATCTTGCCGCCGCTGTGACGAGTTCTTTTGTTCCAAGCTCAAAGCCTTCGTTTTCAAACAGCCCCGCAGGTCCGTTCATGATCACGGTCTGTGAATTCCGGATCTTCTCTGAAAACAGGATGATCGTCTCAAGCCCGATATCATTGATCGATAGATCGGTCGGCAGTTCGGATACCGACATCTCCACACGCTTGTTCGGATCTGCCTGGTCTGCACATGCGACATCGACAGGCAGCTCGATCTTGTCACCATATCTTGCGAGCAGTTTGCGCGCTCGTTTGGTCTCGGCGGCGCAGCCTATTGAATTCATGAAATCGCTGTTCTTCTTACCGAGATCAACGCCGCTTGCTTCCAGAAACACGTTTGCGACAAGTCCTGTGACAATGATTGATTCGATCTCGCTGCGCGCCGCAACGTTTTCGATAACATCGATCGAGTCGTTAGCTTTGATGCCACCAAGTACAAATACGGTTCCCTCCTTTGAAAAACCTCTCCCCAGCGATTCAATCTCTTTTTCCATCAGCCTTCCGGCGACTGACGGCAAAACAGTGGTGAATCCGATGACCGATAGCTGCGAGCGGTGTGAGACCGCGAACGCATCGTTTACAAACATATCTACGTGCGGGGTGAGTCGCTTCACCATGATGGTGGTCGCATGTTCCTCAGGCGACCGGGACAATCCTTCTTCCGAATAAAACCGGGTATTCTCAAGCAGGATGATATCGCCGTTATCCATCGATTCGATCGCATCTATGGCGTGCGATCCGAATATATCATCCACGTAAGTGACCGTCCGCCCACACAGACGCTGCAACCGCTGTGCATGTATCTGCATCGGTGTGAAATCCCTTTTACCGGGTCTACTCTGGTGCGCGAGCAGCACAACCCTGGAGTCGGCTAAATCTCGCAGTGTTGGCAAATGGCTCTTGAACCGAGCATCATCGAGGATTGATCCGTCCGGAGACATCGGAGAATTCAGATCAACTCTGACAAGCACGGTCTTCCCACTCGTGGACACATCATCAAGAGTTAGATAACTCATCGGCTTTTGTGCCATGCATATATCCTCTGCGCCAATTCGTATTTAACGTTGCCAATCCTTCCGGACCCGCAGGATTTCACACGCCCACCTGCCCACCAAGAAACCCCACGGTCCCGCTGGTGCACATATCATAAACACGAGATTAGGGAGTTTTCACACCGAAATCACCCATGTACACATGAGCGCTATCGTTTTCACATGCCTTTGAGTATAATTATGTTTCCCCTGCCCTTCTTCACCTTCTTAACCACCCCCCGATCCTCAAGATCAGTTATCATCAGGCTCACCTTTGCTTCCGAATATTTAAGTCGCGCTCGTAGTTCCTTCTGGGTAATTCGTCCACCCCCATCCCTGATAACCAGGAGCACTTCCTTAAGATCGGGCGGGAGGTCTGATTCTCCGGATTCTTCTGATACCTCAGATTTCGCAGGTCCCCCGGATTTTGTTCCCCCGTATTCGGGAGCAGGTTCCGGTTTTATCGCAGATTCTATCTTCTGTCCCCTCTCCCGTCCCATTTCCACCCCCCTCTCAAGAGCCCCGTCCATATCCGGTTCCGGTGGCTCGTATCGCGCAGCACCTCCCGGGACCTGGGCACCCGTCGCATCATTTTCACGAACTTTCCGTCCCCGCCACAAGAATGCAGCGTATCCTATGATCAGAACGAGGAAAATGGCGATTGCAACCGGGAATACCATAGAATCCTCTTCACCGATTATCTCGTCTGGTTCTTCGTAGTCGCACAGATCCTCGCTGAAGTTGATGCCCTCACATAGGAACGCATCCTCAATCGGCGGAAACATCAGGAGATCAAGCACAAAATCGCCGCTCTCGATGATTGTGATGTTCTCTTCGGCGTAATATTCAAGCACATTCCCCTGATAATACTCAGCTCGGATCGTGTACGTCCCTTCGGGCAGATCAAATGAGTAACTTCCAAAAGACGCCACCTTACACTGCGGTGGCGTCGAATCCACCTCAACGATTGTGTTTTCGAGCACCTCAAACGTCGACCATTCATACGTGGTTCCGTGCACCATGGCACCTGATGCCAGTGATGCACAGATTGCGAAGACCGCGATGAATACTATAGACCCCCGGACGCTTCGAAGCATCAGAACGTGGCGAGTTTACCTTCTGCGACCAGTCTGGTGATATCTGTGATGTTTTCGAGTGACCTGTCGATGATTGCCTCGACCTCTGATTTTATTGCCTCGGTATTCGCGCCTTTCGCGAAAACGATCTGCGCATCCGCAACAAGCGGCTGGTCGATCGGCTTTCCGATCTCTGAGAGGATGCGGACGTAGATCTCCTCGATGCCATCCACAGCCTCAGCCGCCTCGGATGCGATCTTGCTGGAGAGCAGGTTGTAGATCTTGCCGACATGGTTGATCGGGTTCTTGCCGCTCGTCGCCTCCATGCTCATCGGTCGGTTCGGCGTGATAAGACCGTTGCATCGGTTGCCGCGCCCGACCGAACCATCGTCACCCATCTCGGCTGAGGTGCCTGTCACGGTCAGGAAGATCGATCCATTATCGATGTTGTCTGCGGTGTTGATCAGCACATTAATCTCGCGATCCGTGTACTTGCAGGACATGTTTGCGATGTGATCGCGCAATTCCCCGGTTACGCTGACGTAATGGTCGAGATCATCGAGATGTCGCCCGACCATGGCACATGCGATGACGAGCGTGATCTTGTCCCCTTCACGCAGCCCCATGACCTTGGTATCCTCCCCGATCGCAGGAATCTTCTTCCGAAGATCCATCAGTTCCCGCTCACTCTGGTACACGATCTGCTCGGTCTCTGAAAACGGCGCAAACCCGACACCAAATGACGTGTCGTTCGCACCCGGCATCCCCCTGTGGAAGACGTCCCTTAAGTCGGACGACCCCTCGCCAAATTTGCAATCAAGGACGATATCGCGGTTTACATCCAGATTCAGGAGTGTTCCTTCGAGGTATTCCCGTGCTGCCCCTATCGCAATGGTATCTGTCGGGATATGCACGCCATCAAACTCCTTTGTGGCTCTGCCGACCAATAATGTGTAGATCGGTGAGACCACCTCTCCGCCACCGAACTTTGGGTACGATCTACCCGCAACAATCTGCGTTTCATCAGTATTGTGGTGCAAAACAGCCCCGCAGCGGTCGATGTATTCGTTGCAGAGCGCCCTGCTGACCGCTTCTGCAAGCCCATCTGCGATGCTGTCGGGGTGCCCGATGCCTTTCCGCTCCACAAGTTCGATCTCCTGCAGCTCAAGCGGCGTCTGCCTGAGCGGTTCCACTTTGATGTTTCGTGTCATGAGTATACCCTCGATAAACCTCTGTGATAATGTATTATCGTGCTTTTAGCTTTTAATAAGATATTGGTTCTGGCACATGGAAGCAGGGTTGGTTGTTGGTTCAAGGCTTCCCGGCGTCAGACCATTCAGTGACCGGGGGTGCATGGATCCGGGCGCAAATTCGAGGGTGCCGCAGCCAAACATATACACCTGCCACCAAAACTCTTTTAAAGTATCACTTCAATATTGCAGTAAACCACTGTAATGTTTAGGTGATACAATGTGCAATTGCAACTGCCACCCACAACTACAAAAACTCGGTAAATAC
>JAYEGG010000017.1:0-6177 GCA_034658995.1 Methanobacteriota archaeon
CATTCGGGACGCCCGCAGGATCACAGCGCTTCTCGGCGCAACCATCGTGGTCGCATGGATCGCGAACCTGCTCAGGGTTTCCGCCCTATACTTAGCCGCATACTGGTATGGTATGGACGCGATGATGGTGGTGCACACCCATCTTGGGTGGATCATCTTTGTCGTAGTTGCGTGGGGGCTTCTGCTCGGATTATCAAAGATAGAGAAGATGGAAAAGAGCAGAGAAAAAAGAGGAAGAGGAAAACGAAGACGTGTAATCGTCTACGTATTCTTGCTCCTGCGCATGTAAAAGACGAGTCCCATAAGCGATATCACTGGAATTGCGAGGGTTACAAACTCGGGTATTGGTGTTATCGGGATCGGTGTTTCTGAGGTCAGCGTTACCGATTCGAGTTTGATGACTCCGTTTCCGCAACTTGGCGAACTCTGGAGATTTAGCGTGGTGTTTTGCAGGTTGAGCGCACTCTTCGGAATCGCAATCTCGACAACCTCGTTTGGGATAGGGGGGTTGCCACCACTGAATGGGATATGTCCGAATGTGTCCCATGGAAGTCCGCTATCAACCGGACCATCGGGCACATCTACACCAGGTATCTCGCCGACAATAGTTCCAGTGTATTTGATTGTTGCATTTCCAACCGGGGTTCCACTCACGACGCTGACGATTTCTGTGCGCTTTGGGCCTGGATCCCGTACTGCCCATGTTGGATTCGAGTAGATTGTGCCGACCACCCCGAACCTGGCACCTGCTCCATCCCCATCATTCTGCACGATCTTGACACCATACTCAGTTCCGCTGCTACCATCAAAACAGAGCGCCAGATCGCCGGGCTGGTAATGGGCACTCGAAGGATTAGGCCACGTCATTCCGTGTTTTGGCATCGATGTGATGATCAGCACGAAGATGTGTGTGCTGTTGTCATCCGCATACATCGCCTCGATATCGCACCATTCCGGACCAGTGAAGTTGCTCATATTGGGACGGATTGCTCCCGCAGCCCATTCGGCATTGTCATTGTCGATCACATAGTCGATCGTGCCGACAGGATCCGGAATTAAACTGATGCCAATGAGCCGGTGCGATGAATCGTTCTGTGGACTAATATTCCAGTCACTGCAATCGCCATCGATCGTGTATGCCAGAGCAGGTGCTGCCATCGCAAGCAGCGTTACAATCGCAAGTGCAGTCATATTGTATGGACAATTTTTCATGTTTTGCACCCCTTTTATATCTTTATGCCATCGTATATGGTATAGAGATGTACAAATGACATGGCAATGTATATAAACTTTTCGGCAGGATCATGTCACATTAACTGAGATATCAACAGTAATCTATGCTTAATAAGACCAATTTGCTATGAGCACCTGCAGATCCACAGATCACTACATCTGTGTCCAGTTAAACACCGCGAGTGATCTTCAGTCCCCACGCCCAACTACAATCTTTGCCGATCCACACCACCACGCACAAAAGTAATCTCGTTTATTCAGCGATGGATTTTGGGTATCTGATATCTCGCGTTGCAGTGACCAAAACCCCAGAGACTTCTGATATTTTTGAAATAAAGTTTCAGAAAACCACAGAGGACACAGAGTGACACAGAGGGGACGAAAGATGAAAATAACAACTCTCTGTGATCTTTGTGATCTCTGTGGTTTAATCTTCCTTACCATAACCAGATCCTCGGGGGAGTGAAAAGTGCGTGCAACGCGAATTACCAAAGAGCCTGGATTTTGTGAGTAATGTATGATCGAAACAACTCTGCGTTCCCACATGGTCAATTTTCTACGAGATAGAATAATAAATTTTATACACTTATATTGACTATGTGCCGGCATCTCGCGAAGACGCTCCGGCATCTCGCGTTGCAGCCCCACCCGAACCATATCGGATTGACCATCTATTCAGGCACAGGGGATCGGTTTTGCAGAGTTCTTCCCGCCAGCTAAAACATATAATAAACGTAACTACTCAGATACCTGAAACAGTGTCACGCGACCCCGCTATACCGACACTGCTTGACCCAGAACATAGCATGCGCCAAACGGGAATTTAACCGCAGAGTGCGCTGAGGGACGCAGAGGATGATACAGCCCTCTCCCGAACCTCAGCGGTTATTTTTCAGGTCTCTAGCATCTTCCATGACCGTGAACCCAGGAGCCCTATCAGATTAACCATCTACTCAGCCACTCGATATCGGTTTTGCAGAGTTCGTCAGGTCAGTTGAAAACATAATGAACCGCAGATAAACGCGGATGAACGCGGATTTGTTAACCCGGTATCTCTCGTTTATCTGCGTTTATCTGCGGCTAATTAGAATTGAGAGAAGTGATAGTGCTCAGGAAGTAAAGATATAATGAACCGCGGATGAACGCAAGATGAACGCGGATTTGTTAACCCGGTATCTCTCGTTTATCTGCGTTTATCTGCGTTTATCTGCGGCTAATTAGAATTGAGAGAAGTGATAGTGCTCAGGAAATAAAGATATAATGAACCGCGGATGAACGCGGATTTGTTAACCGGGTATCTGCGTTTATCTGCGTTTATCTGCGGCTAATTAGAATTGAAAGAAGAGATAGTGCTCAGGAAGTATAGATATACTGAACCGCGGATGAACGCGGATTTGTTAACCTGGTATCTCTCGTTTATCTGCGTTTATCTGCGGCTAATTAGAATTGAGAGAAGTGATAGTGCTCAGGAAGTAAAGATATAATGAACCGCGGATGAACGCGAGATGAACGCGGATTTGTTAACCGGGTATCTCTCGTTTATCCGCATGCATCCGCGGTTAATAGAACTAATGAGAGAAATGGTATTCGGGAAGTAGTAAAAAGTCACTATAATTTAGTTGTTTCTCATTTACTTTATTTATTAGTGAGATCTATGCAACGCGAATTACCAAAGAGCCAAAGTTTGTAGAAGGCCTGCGCACCAGATCTCTGCACTTTGTTGACCAATATAATGATCTCAGTACATGGAAGAAGGGGGGGCAAATGATTAAAGCCGATCAATCCGGTCAGAATGCTGAAAAATGCTGCAGAAATGGATCTGGGCAAATTACCACTGGCGGAGGGGCAAATGCACTTCATCAGGCAGGTGGATAATGAAGGGTGGATCAACGTCCTGGGTGAGGCGTTAAACGTGGGTGGGGGGTTTATCAGTGAATATGTCCGGGCTACTATCTGCACGGGAAAGCGGAAAATGGGCGTCTGTTATCGAGCAAACGATCAGGATGTTGCCGTGTTGATAAAAGAATTTGAGTATGAGTCGAATGATGAGGTCAAGCCTCGCAGGGACGATATCTGGAAAACCTAAAATGGGGTGCGATGTATTGGCCCTTACCAGTTTAGCTAAACACATACGCGAGAACGAATGCCGCCTAAAACCACCGCGGCGACCGCAGCCATCGCCCGAAGTTTGATGAATGCTCCGGTCAAGCTTCAGCAGCACAACGCCATGCATGACAGCGCCAACCGCCCCCGGAACCCGTGTGAGCCGGATGCTGGAGAGCGGTCGTCTGTAAATACATGAACAAAGAGATATTAAGAGCCAGGACTATACTAATATCTTATGAATGTCGCGATCATCGGGACGGGATATGTCGGAACGGTAACCGGAACATGTTTTGCTGAACTTGGTCACAGCGTGGTTTGTGTGGATGTCGATGCGGCGAAGGTTGACCGGATAAACGCGGGAATTCCCCCGATTCACGAACCCGGGCTTCCTGCGCTTTTGAAGACGCATGTTGGGAAACGATTGCGGGCAACAGACGATTACAACGATGCGATTTCAGACTCAGTGGTGACATTCGTCTGTGTCGGGACGCCGTCCGGAGATGACGGGTGTATCGACCTCTCGATTGTCCGCTCCGCATCAAAGAGTATCGGAAAGGCACTTGCAAAGCGGGGTGCGGATGCAGATGCACGTTATGCATCCCACGTTGTGGTGGTCAAGAGCACGGTTGTCCCGGGGACGACTGACGAGGTGGTTGCGCCGCTCATCCGGGAAAACGCGAGATACGAGAGATACGGCGGAGATGGGGAGGTTGTCGGGATTGCGATGAATCCTGAGTTCCTGCGGGAAGGAAAAGCGGTGCATGACTTCATGAATCCGGATAAAATTGTTATTGGCGGCGATGCGCGGGCTGTAGACACGGTAGCCAGGCTTTATGAGAATATCTCGTGCGAGATCACACGAACAGACACAAAAACGGCAGAGATGATTAAGTATGTAAATAACTCATTTCTTGCCACGAAGATATCGTTTGCAAACGAGATCGGGAACATTTGCAAGAAACTCGGGATCGACGTCTATGAGGTTATGTCTGCAATCGGGAGGGATTTCAGGATCGAGGGGCAGTTCCTGAATGCTGGCGCAGGTTTTGGCGGATCGTGCTTTCCGAAGGATGTGAAGGCGCTGATCGGAAGGGCGGGCGAGCTTGGGTATGATCCGCTGCTGTTAAATGCGGTTATCCGGATAAACGAGGAACAGCCGATGCGCATGGTCGAATTGCTCATAAACCGGATCGGAGACCTCCGCAACAGGCGAATCGCAGTTCTGGGACTCTCGTTCAAGAACGAAACCGATGACATACGCGAGTCAAGATCGATACCAGTCATCAAGGAACTCCTGAATCGGGGTGCAATGGTTGCTGCGTATGACCCGCTTGCTTCTGGAAATATGCGGGAAGTGTTTCCGGACGTTTTGTACTGCGATAGCGCCAAAGACGCACTCAGGGGTGCTGATGCCTGCATGATCATGACCGAGTGGGATGAGTTCAGGTCGCTGGATCAGGAGTTTGATGCAATGAAGGATGTCGTTGTCATCGATGGCAGGCGAATGGTCTCGCTTGATCGAGGGGTTTACGATGGTATATGCTGGTAGAAACAGAGAGTACGAGGTGAATAAATGATTAAAAAGGCGGTAATCCCTGCAGCAGGTCTTGGGACTAGGTTTCTTCCTGTTACAAAGTCGATGCCAAAGGAGATGCTCCCAATCATCGATAAACCGATCATCCATTTCGTTGTGGAAGAGGCGGTTGCTTCCGGAATCGAGGATATCCTGATCATCACAGGCAGGGGTAAGCGGGCTCTTGAAGACTATTTCGACACATCCCCGGAACTTGAAAGTCACCTCCTTAAAAATGGGAGGGATAAGCTGTTACAAGAGGTGCGAGACGTCTCTTCGATGGTGGACATCCATTATATACGGCAGAAAGAGCCAAAGGGTCTTGGGGATGCAGTTTTAAGGGCGGAAAAGCACGTCGGCAACGAACCATTCGCAGTGTTGCTTGGTGACGACATCATCAGGGGAGAACTCTGCATAAAACAATTGATAGATGTGTATGGGATGCATAAGTGCTCTGTGCTGGCGGTGGAAGCGGTAGATGACGTGAGCAAATACGGGATCGTGAAATGCAGCAAGATCGATGAGTTGATCTACCGTGTCGAAGATGTTGTCGAAAAACCAAATGCGCGCGATGCGCCATCAAAGATGGGGGCAATCGGGCGATATATTCTTACGCCAGCGATATTCTCGTGCATAAAGGAAGTGGAACCCGGGTTTGGGGGCGAGATACAACTGACTGATGCCATAAAGATGCTTATTGGTGCAGAAGGTGTTTGCGCTTACGCATTCAGAGGAGAACGATACGATGCAGGGGATAAGGCGGATTACATCAGAGCGATCATCGATTTTGCGATGGAAAGAGAGGATTTAAGAGATACGATCGAGAAATATCTACAGGTGATGAAACGAAAGTACTGGTAACAGGGTGTGCAGGATTCATAGCCCCCCATCTGACAGAACGATTGCTGAGAGATGGTTTTGATGTAATCAGGATCGATTGCTTCACTGATTACTATTCGAGGAGGTAAAAAGGTAACCAGGAAAGGCACAATCGGAAATTCCAGTGAAATACACCCTGAGACTTTTGTTCTTTGCGCCGTCGCGTTGAATTGAATTGGGAACGAAAGTCCTTCTGCTGGCGATTGCGTTGTATGGGCATCGGTCGCTCGTGCGCTCCTGTGTCGGATTGACCACTACATTTTGGCTCTTTGGTAATTCGAGTTACAAGCACTTTTTCACACTTCAGGAGGCTCCGGTTATGGTATGGAATATTAAACCGCAGAGGTACGCAGAGAGTTGTTATTTTTCTCTTTCGCACCCTCTGC
>JAYEGG010000018.1:0-1594 GCA_034658995.1 Methanobacteriota archaeon
TATCAAAGACTCACGCCACCGGACTGCCCACGCCATTGTTCGATGGTGCTATATACTGCAACAGCCGATGATAACACATTAATCCATGAAATCAAGAACCCGAATCAAAATCTGTGGAAATACGAATCCCGGGGACCTTAATCATGCTATATCGTGTGGGGCGGATGCCGCCGGATTTATCACAAACGTTCCGGTCGAATCATCAAGAAAGATCGATGCGAAAGTCGCAAGACAACTGATCGAGCAGGTACCGGTCTTTGTGGATTCCGTACTTGTCATTATGCCAGAGGACCTTGATTCGGCGATGGCGCTAATAGCAGAGACCTCCCCGACATGTGTGCAGATTCACAACGATCTTCCAAATAGCGAGCTTGCGATTATCTCAAAGACTGTTAAGCTGATTAAAACGATCGTGATTCCAAAAGACGCGTCTTTTGATGTCATTGATCCAATCATCATACGCATCGAGGGACTGATTGGAATCGCGGATGCGATACTCCTTGATACCGGAACTGGCTCAAAGAGTGGGGGGACCGGCACGGTGCACAACTGGCAGATCAGCGCAGAGATCGTGCGCCGCTGCAAACTGCCAGTCATCCTTGCGGGCGGGCTGACACCGGGCAATGTGGCAGATGCGATCAGGCAGGTCCACCCGTATGCAGTGGACACCGCGTCAGGAGTTGAGATAAAGGGAGCGCGCAATCCGGACCTGGTGCGGTTGTTCATCGAACAATGCAAGCGGGCTGACACGTTGGCAGGGGCGGCGGCGACGGGGGCTGATGATGACTGATATCGTTGCAGCGATCGCAGCATGTCCTGTGAAAAATGCGATCCGTGCTGCGAGCGATGGCGCTGATATGATCGAGATCAGGATCGATCTACTGGACTGCCCCCCTGATGAGCCACATTCCCCGGATTCACAAGACTCGCTGCAGTCACTGCGCACGCTCTTTGAGGAATTGAACAATGCCGTGCAGATCCCGATCATCGCAACCAACCGCATAAACACAGAGGGTGGTGGATTTACCGGATCCGAAGAGGAACGAATCAATATCTTGCTTTCCTTGCTGGAACTGGCTGACGCTGTCGACATTGAACTCCGTGCAGAGCCAGAACACCGGGATCGGGTCGTGCAGAGTGCCAGGGCTGCCGGCAAACGCGTCATTATCTCGTACCACGATTTCTCAGCGACCCCGAGCATAGCAAATATGCAGAAGATCCTGTCTGAGTGTTTCGATGCTGGCGCCGACATCGCAAAACTCGCTGCAACCCCACAGTCACACGATGATGCGCTGCGCCTGCTCAAACTTACACGCGAGAACAGATCAAAACAGGTATGCATCATCGGGATGGGGGCGTATGGTGCACACACAAGAGTGATCGCCCCACTCTACGGGTCCGTGATCGCTTATGCATCAATTGGAGGCGCAACCGCCCCCGGACAGTTCAGTGTGAGCGAACTCGCGATGATGATGCGGACACTCGGCGCATAAAAAACGATTTTTTCACAAAAAATCGAGTAAAAACTGCCCTCCGGGTGGGGTCTGGCGATATAATTCTCCGTAATCGAGTGAGAAATGCCCTCCGGGTGGGG
>JAYEGG010000018.1:1694-6142 GCA_034658995.1 Methanobacteriota archaeon
TGCCCTCCGGGTGGGGTCTGGCGATATAATTCTCCGTAATCGAGTGAGAAATGCCCTCCGGGTGGGGGCTGCCGATATACTTTTTCGTAAATGAAAATAAAACTGCCCTCCCGGGTGGGGCTGGCAATATACTTTTTCGTAAATGAAGGCTGTCAATATACTTTTTCGTAAATGAAAATAGTGCGTAGAGTGGTCGGACATTATAGTGCATATATCATGAAAATAGCGCTATTCATATACCGCCCCATCGCGGCGCTTATCCACGCTTTCCTGCGTTCCAAACCCATGTCCGATACGGCCCAGCAGCAAACCAACCGCGAACTAAGGGCTTGCCAGAAAATAACCTATTAAAATTCCTGATTCTGATTGATTCTGTGGTTTTTGTGAAAGGATGCCAAAAGAAGGGGTTTTTCATTCTTTGCGCCCGTGCGTCACCCTCGTCTTTCTCGTTCATCTGATCTAACGAGAAGGGCGCAAAGGTGCAAAGACGCAAAGTTGAGATGGATACGCCCGCGTTTTTCCATGTACGCGAGAAGGCTACCGATGGCGACCACAGAAAACGTCAGAACCAGGAAAAATAACCGCAGAGTTCGCGGAGAGATATCATCATCCGCGCCACTCTGCAGCCAAATTCCCGTTCGGCTCATGTTGTGTTCCGGGTCAGGTAGTGCCGGTATAGCACGGTTGCATGATACTGTTTTTAGGTACCTGAGTAGTTACCTTTGCTACTTTATTTTTCGGTGACCACTAAAGCGCAAACGCATCGACCAGCGATTTGGTCCGCTCAAACGGCGCGTCCATGATCGCAGTCCCGACAAGAATCGCGTCCGCGCCCGCATCGATCACTCGGACCGCATCTACAGCGTCCCCGATTCCGCTCTCGCTGATAATGATCAGGTCATCCGGTATCAGTGGTGCCAGTCGCTCTGTTGTCGATAAGTCGATTGTCAGCGTGTTTAAGTCCCTGTTATTGATGCCTATGATCCTTGTCTTTGTGTTAATCGCATCCGTAAGTTCAGTTTCGTTGTGCACCTCGACGAGTGGCTCAAGCCCCCGTGCAATCGACAAATCGACAAATCTTCCAAGATTATCCCCCAGTATTCCGGCAATCAACAAGATCAAGTCGCTTTTGGTTTCATATATCTGTTTCTCATCGATTATGAAATCCTTTCTCAGTACCGGAATTCCTACTGAGTCTCGAACCGCAGAAAGATTTTTTAGACTCCCGAAGAAGAACGCAGGCTCGGTCAGAACGGAGTTTGCCACTGCGCCCGCTGCCTCCATCTGCCGCGCAAGCATTGATGCAATGTCAGGAGTTATGTTGCGGTTGTCCGTAGTTGGGGAGCCCGGTTTTACCTCAGCAATCACCGGAATCCGGTTTTCGCGTTTGCGGGACTGTATCAGTCGGATAATGTCCCGGTGCTCGATTGGTGTCGGCACATCTGCATCTGTGCCCACATCCACCGCCACACCCGCGGCGTTGATGCGTCCTACCCGTTGCCGGGTGGATGCCAGTATCTCGTCGATGACCCTGTGCATAATGTCTTTTATGACTTGGACGAGATATGAGGTTATCTAATGATGCGGGGGCTTTTTTATGGTATATATGCCATGACGCCCAGTCACTCTGCGCACCATTTTCATTTACGAAAAAGTATATCGGCAGCCCCCACCCGGAGGGCAGTTTTTACTCGATTTTTTGTGAAAAAATCGTTTACCTCACCGAAGTCAGTTTCACATCCTTATAGCCGTGCGAGACATCAGGCTCGATGACATATATGCCGGTCGTCGGCTTCTTGCCATATAGCACCATTGTGTTATCATATTTATCGAGCTTTAAATGCATATCAGAAACGTCCGCGAGCGTTTTTTTGATTTCGGGGGAGGTGCCGTCGCCACACAGTACAAGTGTCAACAAGCGGTTCGCTGCGCTATATTTTTTCTCTGAGATGATTGTTTTTTTGAGGAGTTGTGGGTCAAGCATCGTTTCAAGAATTCTGTAATCGACGATCTTCACCACTTTTCCACCATATTTCTCCTGTAGCTCTTGTACTTCTTTGTCCAGTGTGCCAGAGTTACTTGAAAAATGATCCCTACTATAACTGACAACAAAATCCTCTGTTATTGGCTCTTCTGGATTTTCTTCGGTTATAACCCTGAATGACTTCAGTTTATCACTCAAACCATACTCAAAGACATAGTTCTTAACCTCACTCGGTCCTGCACTGCTGACCGAGAGTACGACTGCACCGCCCCCCTGACTCACCATGTTTGCAGCAGTCAACATCGGCAGCACATAAAAGAAGTTATCAACGTTCGCGCCGGTTTCAAGCAAGATATAGCTTCCGATCGGATACCCGCCAAACACATCATCCAGATCGTGGTTCCCGGTCGAGTAATGCGTCTTGGTGTTCAGAGTATGATCGAATGGCTGGTAATCCACAGGGTGTGCAACCTTGAATGCATCGAAACTATGGAATCGACCGTTATTCAGGGTGTATAGATAATTTGGATGGCGTATAGCAACACCCCTCAGCTTATCTAGCGTTAGAATCCTGAGACGCCTACCTTCGACGCCCTTTTGGTACATTGAGATCACACCGTCTGCGATATAACCAAGTTCTATATTACGCTCCTTTTCAAGCACGATAACGACTTTGGTATGTGCTGGTTCAACCAGACATCGGGTGATGATGCCTATAAGGAACGCTTCGCTCACCTTGTACTTGTCGCACAACCCTTCGAGGCTGTCCATCACAAGCATCGATGTTTCAGGCAGAAATGAGTCGATCCGATCACAGACCGTATCCAGATCACTGAAATCTGTTTTGTCAGGATCGTCAAGCATCCCGTAGACCTCAAACACATCTTTTTCAACGCGAAGTACCTTGTTGTCTACTTTTTTAAAGAACCGATCCCAGAACACGTTTTTCGATTCAATGATCTCGATATCCTTCTGTTTCTGGCGCAGCCGTGGGAAGTATCGATATATCGCTTCGGTGGTCGCCCGCGTAGATAGGTAGATCGGGTTGAGCTCAGGCAACGTGTCCATCAGTTCAAATGCAAGAGTCGTCTTACCCGTACCCGGCATACCCTGTATAATAAGTGAACTGCCCCCCTCATGAGACAGAAATCCCCGTATCTCCTCCGGAATCATGCATGTAATGTATATACACTTATTCTTAATAACTTTTTGGATTTTTGGGATCCAAAGTTTCATCATGAAAAAAGACATTCAATCACCGATGAAACCCAGGTCGCTATCCCTGATAATTCCATCATCGCTTACAATCGATGCAAGAGACCTTCGCAGCAAGACTCTGAAGATCGGACAGATCGCAAGAGCTGCATCAGTGTTCTGTGTGGACCAAATCACCATATTCCGAGATCCTGGTCTTGATGAGGCGGATTTTATTGAAAAGATTCTTTTGTATGCCGAAACGCCGCAATACTTGCGAAAACGCCTCTTTCCACTGACTGACGACCTGCGATATGCCGGGGCGATTCCGCCGCTCAGAACACCGCACCACCCGGTGGATGTAACAAATGGCGCAAGTGGCGCAAGTGGGGCAGGTAAGGCAAATAAGGAATGTGAAGCCAGTAAATCAGGCATGGAAGGCATGGAAGCTGCGAACTGTGGGGTTGGGGGTGCAGAGACCAGGACCCGGATTGGGGAGATTCGGGCAGGGGTCGTCGTCCGGGCACACGAAACCGGATCCTGGGTTGACATAGGGCTGGAACACACAGCATTTCTGGACGCGTCGCTGCGCAGAAACGCTCGTGTGGACGTGAGGATCACGTCAGAGGCGCCACTCAAGGCAGTTCCTGTCAGTCGGGACGAGATCACCGGATACTGGGGATATTCCGTGACAAAAATAGATCGCCTGAGCAGTGCACTCACTGGTGCGCGGACTGATAGTGGTGCTGATGATGCGCCGACCGATCCACCCGCGGGTAAACTGCTGATTGCAACCAGCAGGTATGGGGAACCTCTTGACATCGATCTGCTCATGAAAGTTGGCGCAGAATGCGGGACAAAAGACGTGTCGATCGCATTTGGGGCGCCACACAAAGGGATTTTTGAATATATGCAGGACGAAGGTGCCCCAATCTCACGATTTGATTACATGGTCAATTCCGTACCCTGTCAGGGTACTGAGACGATCCGGGTCGAGGAAGCGGTCGTTGCCACGCTCGCAACACTGAATATTGCGTTTTGCTGATGGACGCGCTCAAGATCAGTATCAATCAGCATAGCTCAAAGCTTTTTTTTGAGTCCGAATCCGCGTTTTCAGCCGCCGCACAGGGTGATGAAAATCATCCATATTCCGGCAATTTCTGTCTCATAAAACCATACCGTTTTTGTTCCTCCTTCGCCCACCCGTTTAAAAATGTCTGATTCTAATGGATTCTGTGGTTTTAAATTTTTGCGCCCTTGGCGTCACCCT
>JAYEGG010000019.1:0-3862 GCA_034658995.1 Methanobacteriota archaeon
GGGTTGTTTGTACCGTTAGGCCCTTTTTAAAACTCCGCATGACATTGAGCATGTGCGTACAATCATCCCCCTATCGGATATTATGGCGCGGACTCTTTTATTTCATTAACTATCTTGAATTGGGACACTACCGAATTATCAGAGAGCCATAAAAACGCAAAGGCGCAAAGGCGCTATGGCGCAAAGATTGAAAACCACGGAATCCATTAGAATTGGAATATTTCTCTGCGAACCTCTGCGCCTTAGCGGTTATTTTTCGGCTCTCTGGTATCTTCCGTGACAGTGAACCCGAGACATACCGGATTAATCATCTATTCAGCCGCTCGATATCGGTTTTGCAGAGTTCTTCCGGTCAGTTGAAAATATAATAAACCGCTGATGAACGCGGATTTGTTAATCAGGCATCTGCGTGCATCTGCGTGCATCTGCGTGCATCTGCGTGCATCTGCGGTTAATAGAATTGAAAGAAGCCATAGTAACCGGAAAGTAATGAAATCACTAACATCGAGGGACATTCCTTATTTACTTGATTTATCGTGGAGATCGATTTCACGGGAATTACCAAAGAGCCTATTTTTCTTGCCAGAAAGCATAGGATCACAATCGTGCGACCAATCAACATGCCGGGGTAGTTACGATTATTCGGTGAATGATTTTTCAAGATCGGTCAGGTTGAAGAGCAGTACGTTATCCGTTACCGCGAGTTTTTTCATTTTTTTAGTGAATCCTGATCTGGATATTAGGCAATATGTCTCTTTGCGTTTCGGGCTACCCCATTTCACAAATCCAGTCTTCTCTACGAGGCTATGGTAAACGTCTGCATCGATCATCCTGTTTGTGTACTTACATTCACAAAACAATATCTCTTTTGTATTATCATTCAGCGCGACTATGTCTATCTCACGTTCGCCATGCCACCATGAGCCAATCCTCGTAAAACTGAATGGCGGATTTACAAGCAGGAATTCGACACATATCTGCTCGAATGCGCGTGAACAGATCTCATTATTCTGTTTTAGAATGGATTTTACAAGTTCAGAGGAGAGATTCTTCTCTATCATTTCCATGTTATTAAACACATATCTGAACCAGAAGGTAAAGAAGTTATCATTTATAATATAGATGCCTTTTCTTGATTTTACACCTTCGGTAACCGGTATCTGCCTATCTGTAAGTTTTAAATCCGACAGCACCGACAAATATTTGGTTATTACTCCCTTTTCATAGCCTGTGTGGTTTACGATCTCAGATAGTGTTGTTTTGCCGATGGAAATTGCATTTAATATGCTGAAATAGACTCGAGGCTCTTTTAGCTCCTCGCGCAGGAGAAATGGAACTTCGTTGTACATGAAAGCATCTTGTTTGAAGATCTTATCCTCAATGCATCTGGCGAGGGGTGCATCACCGAATTCCCTAAGATACGCGGGCGTTCCGCCGCAGATCGAATAGACGGTTATCTTCTCATCAAGTGAGTAATTTTCCATGAATTTACACGAATTTTTGAAATTCATCTGATCAATATTCATCTGTGCAGTTCTTCTCCCGTATAGCGGGGATTTGTATCCAAGAAGCGACTCCATCATGGTGACCGATGAGCCGCAGATTATGATCTTCAGATTTGTTTCTTTGAGTTTCGTGTCCAAGTAATCCTGAAATATCGAAGGGAGTGTCGGGTTTGCACTGACCGCGTAAGGAAATTCATCAAAGACGATCGCAAAGTTATCAGGCATGTTTCCGATAAAGAAATCCAGGAGAGAGTCCCATGTCGTGAAAGGTGCTTCTTTGAGATATTCCATGTCCATTTCTTCTGCGATCTGTGAGGAAAAACGTTTGAGCATCTCTTTCTGGGATTCAATCCTGCAAAAGAAGTATATCCCCCTCGCACCCTCCATAAATTTCTGTAAAAGCATGCTCTTCCCAATCCGCCTCTTCCCGTATACAACGATGAATTCCGCGCCCCGGTTATTGAACCGTTCTCTTAGTGTTGCCA
The DNA here is from genome assembly GCA_034658995.1 of Methanobacteriota archaeon. Taxonomy (GTDB): domain Archaea; phylum Halobacteriota; class Methanosarcinia; order Methanosarcinales; family Methanogasteraceae; genus Methanogaster_D. Next base: position 1,991 of record JAYEGG010000019.1, read on the forward strand.
GTTCTGCTTCCCTGTTCACGAACTCTGGATACTTCATAGTAGACTACTTTGAAGTATCCTGTATTAAGTGTTGGTGTCGGGACGTGTCCGAAAATTCAGAAACCTTTAAGTTAAAACAATCTGCATGGTTTCAAACTACATTAGGAACACAAACCAAACCAAACCAAACTATATGGAGGCACAACTCATGAATATAAGAACATTAGCGATACTTACGATAGTGGTACTTGCGCTCGCCGCACCACTGTCGTCTGCAGCGGACTGGCAGCAGTTTCACTGCGACGTAGCACACACGGGATACTCAACATCAAGTGCACCTGATACAAACCATACAGCATGGATCAGCGAGGACATCGGTGCGGATTTCCCGTCATCCGTGACCGTGGCAGACGGGCAGGTCTTCGTCTATTGCGGAGATCACCTTGTCAGTCTGGATGAATACACCGGAGCAGTTCTCTGGAACGTCTCGGTCAATGAGACCCCCAAAGTATGCGGATCGTGGGTCACTCCCGCGTATCACGATGGACGCGTCTTTCTCTCTGCAAACGAGACCTGCTGCTTTGATGCGGCGGACGGATCCCTGATCCGGACGTTTACACCGCCAACCGGAAAGGGCGCGGTTGATGGTGGATGCACCATTGTAGGAAACATGGTCTTCACAAGCGACTGGGACGGCAGCCACTACTACTGCTTAAACATTGCGGACGGCACCGAGATCTGGAATTTCACAGTTGACGGGAATGCTCAATCAACCCCCGCGGTATCGTTTGCGGACGATTGGGTGTTCTTTGGTAGTTACGCCAACATCTGTGAAGATGGCGGAGTTGCATATTGCGTAGATATGACAACCGGAGATGAGATCTGGAACTTTACCGCAGATAACTCGGTCTGCGGGTCTGTAACCATCGGAGACGGGGTAGTATACTTCACAGAATACAATTTCTATGGTGATGGCGCACTCTATGCGCTGTACTCGGAAAATGGGACCGTTAAATGGAATAAAACCGTAGAACGGTCGGATTCCACACCTGCACTGGTGGATGGAAGACTGTATATCTCAGGAGGTTATGGCGGCATAGATAACAAGTACACAGATCTTTTGACATACTGCTTTGATGCATCGACAGGTGACCTACTATGGAATACGTCGGTTGCAGATGAGATCGGCGACTGGAAATGCTCTCCCGCATGCGCCGATGGTATGGTCTTTGCAGGAAGACCAAAGCCGAACAGCATGGAATTCGAGGGCACGTATGCACTTAATGCAAGCACCGGCGAGATCGTGTGGAGCTATCCCGAAGGCGGCGCATCGCCTGCTGTGGCTGATGGCATGGTCTTTACCGTGGGCGGCGGGAGAGTGTATGCGTTTGGTCCAACCACCATCTGGGACGGCGACGTAATGCTTGGTTCCGGTACGTTTAACGTAACAGCGGATAACAGCGGCAAGGAATATGTGATCAACCGGACATGCGCACTTGCTGCACTCATCAGAGCCGCAGAAAAAGGCGGAATCGATTATACGATCAATGATTCATGGTATGAGAGTTACGGATCGCTACGTCCCGATTCAGTTGCAGGTACATCAGAGGTTGGTTGGGATGGATGGTTGTACTGGGTGAATTATCCTGATGATCCATCGCCATCCTGCACGGCAGATCACTTTGAACTGAATGACAGCGACGTTGTGACCTGGTACTACGGCGGAATGGGTGCAAGCCCGGACAACACCGATATGCTGATTCGGATCGAGACAAGCTACGATTACTGGAACGGCGACGTAACGCTTGGTTCCGGTACGTTCAACGTCACAGCCGAGAGCGGTGTGGAATACACGATCAACCGGACATGCGCACTTGCATCAATCATCGGAGC
>JAYEGG010000019.1:3962-6111 GCA_034658995.1 Methanobacteriota archaeon
AGTTGGCGGATTTGATTACACGATCAATGATTCATGGTACGAGTCGTATGGCACGATCTATGTCGCTGAAATCGATGGCGTAAGCGACTGGATGTACTGGGTGAACTATCCCGATGATCCGTCGCCGATGGTTGGATCTAGTGCATGTGAACTGGCTGATGGCGACACAGTGGTGTGGTATCATGCGGACAGCATGGAATCGACTCCTGAGAACACTGATATGCTGATTCGGATCGGCGTATCCATCACTGGTACTACTGTTCCGGGCGATGTCAACCATGACGGCAGCGTCACCACGGCAGACGCAATGCTTGCGCTCCGGATGGCGGTTGGAAGCGTTGCTTCAAGCGATGCAGCTGACGTGAACCGTGATGGTGCGGTAACCTCGCTCGATGCACTGATGATCCGGCAGGCGGCGGCAGGAGCGAATATCGCCTGATAGGGGCTAGGAATGTCCCCCATCGCCAGATCAATCGCAACAACCACTGTTGTTCTGCTGATCGTGATATCGGTGCTTCTGCTGCCCGCGGCGGCAGAGTACCTGATGTTTCACAATGACCCGGAGCGCACGGGGAATGTGGGTGGAGATGCGCCTGTGACTGGAGATCTTTTGTGGAAGACGGCGTTGCATGATACGGGTTATGTTGGCGGTGGTGCATGTATCGCAGGCGGACGCGTGTATGTCTCAAACTGGGCAGGTTGGCCAATCACCGATGAACGCGGGTTATACTGCTTAAACGAGACTACAGGCGAGATTATCTGGTGGAATCCGATCGGTGGAATGGGTGGAGTCTCCACCCCGGCAATATCGGGAGATCGTGTGTTTGTGGGGTCATGTACCGGCGATCTGTACTGCGTGAACGCGTCGGATGGAGCCACAATATGGGACAGAACGATCGAACCAGATCCGTTGTACTGGGGCGTTGGATCAAGCCCCCTCATCTATGATGGCACGATATTCGTGAACACAGTGTCTGACGGTGCACTCTACGCATTTAACTTCGATGGAAGTGAGTTGTGGAAGATTGCGACGACAACCGGAAGTTATAGTGGTGGATCCAGTGCGATCTATTATATCTCGCCAGCCGCACACGGCGGAATGGTCTTTTGGGGTGCGGGACCTGCACTCTACTGTGCAGACATCGCGACACACGGTGAAGTCTGGAACTTCAGCACATCCGGCACGATCTCAACCACGCCGGCGATTTCTGGCGGGATGGTGTTCTTCGCTACCGATGAGCCTGGAGAGCGACTGTATGCACTCTATTTGGATGGGGGTGAAGCATGGAACACGTCAATGCGTTGCAGACTCTCCTCGCCCGCGGTGGCTCACGGTAGGGTCTACATCGGCGATATGGATAAGCACCTCAACTGCCTTGATTCCGGAAACGGAAGCGTGATATGGTCTAAATACGTTGGCGGACCGGTCAAATCTTCGCCGGTTGTTGCGGGCGGTATGGTGTATGTCACCGAGTACACAGGCACGATCTACTGTTTCGATGCTGATTGCGGCACGTTTGTCTGGAGCGGTGATACGGAAGGGTTCAACATCGCACAGCCCGCGGTCTCTGATGGAACCCTCTTCGTTGGATCAGACTCCGGTTACCTGTATGCATTCCGCGATCCACCACCACTGGAAGGCGACCTCAACCACGATTCGAAAGTCACAGCAGCGGATGCCGTCGTTGCGCTCCGGATGGTGGTCGGGGCGGTTCCTGCTGTCGATGAAGCTGATGTGGGTGGCGATGGCATGGTGACGTCGCTTGACGTGCTGATGATACTGCAGGTGGCGGCAGGCAGTATCAACGCATGATCTCCTACATGTTTAAGTTAAAACAACCATCATGATTCAACCATGAACCCAAAGACCACAACAAAAATAGTGACCATAGTTCTGCTGGCGCTTGTGCTCGCCATAACGGTTGCATCCGCAGACTGGCACCAGTTCCACCGAAACCCGCAGCGCACAGGAAACGCAAGCGGGGATGCGCCGCTTACAGACACGCTGCTATGGAAGACAAGCCCGACCGGGGACGGCTTTATCTGTTGTGGCGCAAGTATCCTTGGTGGTCGGGTGTATGCCTCGAGCTGGTTGGGCGGGATGGGTGCTGGCGATCTTGATCTGTTCTGTCTGAACAAGACCACAGGA
>JAYEGG010000020.1:0-6103 GCA_034658995.1 Methanobacteriota archaeon
TCATTCCTCCGCTGATCACACCTTTTTCGATTAAATCGTCTGTTTCTGATGCGGATATGTGTGATAAACGGGTGTTTTCTATGGAATGGTTAAGAAGCACACCTGGCACATCTGTTAGTAGGATCAGTTTTTTTGCGTGCAGTGCTGCGGCGATGTCTCCGGATATGGTGTCTGCATTCAGGTTCAAACTGTTCCCGGCAAGATCTACGGCGATTGGCGCAATCACTGGGATGTATCCGCGTCCTGAGGTGATCGTGAGGATCTCTGGATTGATGATCTCGGTCTCGCCGACCCAGCCCAGATCGATCGCATCCTTGACTCCCTCTACGGTTACCGGTGCTTTCTTGCGGGCAAGGATTAGTTTTCCATCTTTTCCGGATAGTCCGACGCCCTTGCCGCCGTATTTGCCGATCATTGAGACGATCTTTGTGTTTACGTTCCCAACGAGCACCATGCGCGTGATCTCGAGGGTTTCTTCGTCTGTTATGCGCAAGCCCCCGGCAAATTCGGGTTTTTTGCCGAGACGCGCCATCTTCTCTGAGATCTCAGGACCTCCGCCGTGCACGATGATTGGGTGGACTCCGATGCACTGCAACAGGATCACGTCGCGGATGATGTCATCAAGGATTGATGGCTCGATGATCGCATTGCCCCCGATCTTGATCACCATGATCGAATCTGCGAACTCCTGGATGTATGGCAGGGCTTCGATCAGGATGTTTGCTATGGTGATGCTCTGGTTTTGCTGCATGGGTTCCCTGTGGGCGCTTACAGGTAATAATATGCAGGGAGCGTTAAACACCGGTTGGGTGTAATCACCCCGTCGGATTTGCGTGACTTCCGGTTTCACCAAAAACACATATAATGAGACATAAGAAACCCATATACGAATGGACAGACATCCTCTCGTGCAGACATGTATCGATGTATCGATGTATCGCCACATCCGTGCATCTGCCCCGCATGGCACGATGTGGATGATTTAAATATGTGCAGGTTCATAAAATGATAATCCGGGTAAAAGCGTTCGCAAGGTTTGGAGAAGTCCTTGGAAAGGAACTTGATCTCGAACTGAACCATGGAAGTGACATAGAGGGTTTGCTTGCCGTGCTATGTGCATCACGAGACGCACACGACATGATATTTGACGAAACCGGGATGATCAGGGACTATGTGAATATACTGAAAGGGGGACGGCATATCCGGTCGCTGGACGGAGTCCGGACCGCGCTTGAAGATGGCGACGAGGTTGCGATATTTCCCCCCGTAGCAGGTGGTTGAATGATTAAAGTTACAGAAGATGATTTTAACGTAGGTAAAATAGTGAACGATGCGAAACACCCGGACAACGGTGCAATCGTTACGTTTCTGGGTATTGTGCGGGATGATGGAATCATTGGCATGGAGATAGAAGCGTATACCGATCTTGCCATGCAAGAACTTGACAAGATAGAGCAAGAGGCGTTGGAACGGTTCAATATACGGTCTCTTGACGTTATCCATCGTACGGGCACGCTATCAGTCGGCGATAACATACTGCTCATCGTGTGTGGCGCTTCGCACAGGAAAGATGCGTTCGCTGCATGTGAATACATGATAGACGAGCTGAAAGAAAGGGCGCATGTATGGAAAAAAGAGCTGCACAATGACGGAGCTAGCGGAAAATGGGTCGGAGAGGAGACCTGATGAGTATCCGCCAGTGTTCGGCAATCCGCATGGAAAACGGCGAACTGACAGAGACGGTTGGCGACATCTGTGTCGAGGAAACGTTTTGTTTGTACCTGAACAATGAATTCCTTGTCGAACTGGTTGCCACACCTCACCAGCTCAAAGAACTAGGGGCAGGTCACATCATCTGCGAAGGACTGGCATCTGGCAGCACCGGTGTTCCCATAATTTCCGATGTGTACGTGGCAGGAGATGAGATCCGCGTCTTTGCATCAGAGATACAAGGATCCGGAAGATCAGGTTCTGACGTAACAATCAACAGGGAAGATGTTTTTGATATCATGAGTACAACCACGTCTGAAACATGGGAGAAGACCGGGGGAACGCACTGTTCGGTCCTTTTCTCCGGTAAAAAACTTGTTGCAAAAAGTGAAGATGTGGGAAGGCATAACACGGTCGATAAGGTCGTTGGATATGCCGTCTTGAACAATATAGATCTGTCTGCATGTGTCCTCGGCTGTACTGGCAGGCAGCCGGAAGCGATGGTGTCAAAAGCCGCCAACGCCGGCATCCCGATCGTGGTATCAAAGTCTGCATCGACAGATAAGGGGATTATGGCGGCAGATGAGGCAGGAATTACGCTGATTGGATTTGCAAGGGAAGATAGATTCACGATTTACACCTGCCCGCATCGGATGTGCTAAATATGCCCGGAAAGAGCGAACCAGAAAGATACGATCGGCAAATACCGGTATTCGGGGAAGCGGGTCAGGAGAGGATCAGGAATGCGAATGTCTTCATCGCAGGCGCTGGCGGGCTTGGTTCCCCTGTATCGATGTACCTTGCAGCAGCAGGCATCGGCAGGATCAGGATCGTTGATCATGACACCGTTGACATATCCAACCTGAACCGGCAGTTACTGCACGGGATATCTGATCTGGGTCGGCAAAAAACGGTTTCTGCCAGAGAAACGCTCACAGAGATGAATACGGATGTTGAAATAGATGCTGTGTCCAAAAAGATCGACGAAAGTAACGTTTTCGAGCTTGCGTCCGATTGCGATCTGATCATTGATGCGATGGATAACTTTCATGCACGATATCTGCTGAATAAGGCAGCTGTGGCAAGGAATATCCCGTTGTTTCATGGAGCGGTTCACGGGTTTGACGGGCAGGTCACGACGGTGATTCCCGGAAAAACTCCGTGTCTTCGCTGCATATTCCCGGGAACTCATCCAAAGACCGCTATTCCAGCCATTGGCGCAACATGCGGCGTGATAGCCAGCGTCCAGGTGACCGAGGTCCTGAAATACCTCACAGGCATCGGCACACTCGCAACAAACCGACTGCTTATATGGGATGGATTAAATACCGTGATGAACGAGATATCGCTGGAGCGAAACCCAAAATGCCAGGATTGTGGAGATTATAGGGATTGTGGAGATGAATCGATTGAATAACGCACTATTATTGCTGGGATGTCCTGAACTGCCGGCACAGACCGGTATCGCACTGTATCTTGCAAATAAACTCGCCAAAAAGGATGTTGATGTGACAATTGCCGGAACACGGTCTGCGATCAGCCTGATAAAAGTATCTGACCCGGAACGGAATTATGCAAAGAAAATGATCGATCTTGACCGCTGTATAGAAAATATTGCTGAAAAACGGGTGGACTTCGACAGTTGTTTCGTATTCATCCACAACGACGCCGGAATATCGTATCTTGCCACGATACAGAGCATATCAAAGGCTGATCTTTCTGCGATCATCTTTGGAGGCAACGCAGAGACGCTTGCGTCAACGATCGAGTTTGAATGTGGGAAGATCGTGGCAAAAACCACCCACAACCCGATTCCACTGAAGAAGAAGATAGACGAGGTGATATGATGGGCTGCATCGAAGAGATGGACTACGAGATCCTTCTTAAGAATACATCGTTTAAAGAGTGCAGAGAATTTGTTGAGAACAATTTCAAGGAGATTTATAAGGTTAAACCAGGATACAAGATGTTTGAGGTCTATCTAATCGGGGTTCCTCCGGTTGTGATTGGAATTGATGGCGATCACATAATATTTCCATATACCAAACCATGTTACGGCACGTTTCTGCTGCGTATACAGGGGGAAGAGGAGATCGCATCGTTAAGAGCTGGAGGGAGCCTATAATGGCGAGGATCACTGACCCGTATCTTGCCTGCAACCATACAGTTAATATACTACAATCACCTATAGCGCGTAGGGATTCGGAACAGGGACACATTGCTTTCTTACAGCTATCCATCCCCTCAAAAGTGGACTGCATAATGTCTGATGCCTGTTCCGAAATTCCCTGCTTATGCCAGAGACTGAGTGGTTGTGAGCGCACAGGGGAGCCGCGGTAAAGCCAATTGTGATAATATGCATCCGTTCGTATTCATAAATGCTGCCATGAGTGCAGATGGGAAGATCTCAACACATCTTAAGAAACAGGTACGTATTTCCGGAGATCTGGATTTCCATCGGGTGGACCGGTTACGCTGCGAGACAGACGCCATCATGGTTGGAATAGGCACGATTCTCTCGGACGATCCGAGTTTAACAGTTAAATCAGAGGAATTCCGGAGAACGCGGCGGGACTCCGGAAGGGATGAAAACCCGGTGCGAGTCGTCATCGACAGTCTCGCGAAGACCCCGCCTGACGCCGACATTCTCAGAAAAGGAGCTGGCAGACGGATCATTTTTGTCACAGGATCTGCGGCATCTGAGCGCGTTGATGCGCTACGCACGTCCGGCGCGGAGGTCGTGGTTGCAGACATGCAGGATGGTGCGCGGGTCGATCTTGCGGCAGCCCTCAAGCATCTGCATGGCACGGGAATCCAGCGGCTGATGGTGGAAGGTGGCGCAACGCTGAACTGGAGCCTGATCGAGAAGGGGCTGGTGGACGAGATATATGTGTATATCGGGAGTCTGGTTATTGGCGGGTCTGTTGCGCCGACGCTTGTCGATGGTGCCGGTTTTTCGAACCGCGACGACGCGCCCCTGCTTGACCTGATATCAATCGAGCGGATGGACGACGGGTTTGTTGTGAAATGGCAGGTATTACGATGATTGAGAAAATAGAGGCAATTGCGAGTGATTATGACCGAACTCTGACCGACGAGTCATTGATTATCTCTGAAAATGCAGTAATAAGTCTGAATAGCGCGAGAAAGGATGGTATAAAGGTGTTCTTAGTTTCAGGGAGAAAACTCCCGTTTCTGGAGAGCGTGAATAAGAACAGGGATTTTGTGGACATGATTGTCGCAGAAAATGGCGCTATTATCTACAATCCGGGGGATGGAAGAAAGATCCTGCTGGGCGACGGTCTGGACGCGTTGAAAGCGGCGTTTTCTGACGTGGACTTCCCGGTTGACGTGGAAGAGGCAATCGTTGCAACCACGATCGATTATCTCGAAGAGGTGAGAGAAATCATCGAAAAGAACAATCTTTCGGTGGATATCGAGCTGAACCGGGATGATGTGATGATTATGCCGGCAGGCGTGAACAAGTGTACAGGGGTCCTGAAGGCGGCTGAGATATGCGGAATCGACCGGCAACACCTTGCAGGTATCGGGGATGCAGAGAACGATCTTAAGCTCTTTGCAGCCGCAGGCACCAGAGTAGCGGTCGCAAACGCCGTGCAGAGGCTTAAGGACGAAGCAGACATCGTGTGCAGCGCGCCTTACGGGGATGGCGTGAGTGAGTTTGTGCGAAACGTTCTGAGATAAGAATAGACTGGTGTACTCAGGCACACGGCACAAACTGCGATATTTGTTCTTTGCATCTCTCGCGTCTTTCCCGTTCTCGATTTAACGCAAGGGCGCGCGCGAGACACTAAGGGCTTGCAGAAAAATAAAGTAGCGTTTTTCTGATTCTATGGTTTCCAATCTTTGCGCCCTTGCGTCATCGCGTCTTTGCGTTCCTCTGATACAACGCAAGGTCGCAAAGTCGCAGAGACGCAAAGTTGAGAGAGATGTGCCCGCGTTTTTTTGCATACGCGATGGATACCGTTAGCGACCACAGAAAACGTCAGAACCAGGAAATTTCAATATGTTATTTTTCGGTGACGACTAAGGGGGATCATCTCTGTCGTCACGTCCTTCATGTTGTTGTCACCCAACCGACCATTAAAAAAGCTCAATTTGTGGCGGTGCGAAGTATAACTGCCCCTCTTCTTAACCACATAAAATAGCGAATAGCCACAAACACATATACAATCTTGTCTGGAACTGTTGCCCATGCGCCTGGATGCCTGCGCTGTTCTGATGTCACCGCCTGCCAGCCGGGGCGGGCTCTTTGGTAATTCGAGTTACAAGCACTTTTTCACACTTCAGGAGGCTCCGGTTATGGTATGGAATATTAAACCGCAGAGGACGCAGAGGTACGCAGAGAGTTGTTATTTTTCTCTTTCGCACC
>JAYEGG010000021.1:0-6093 GCA_034658995.1 Methanobacteriota archaeon
GTTGATCTGGATAAGTTTATAGAGGTGGTGAAGTCGATCGAAAACTTCTGGCTGACCGTGGTGAGGCTGCCACCCGCTGAAAAGTGAGTATGTGTTTAGCTGCAATCTTGTGGTTTAGCTAAACACATACAGTATAACAAAAATGTTTTTTGCAGGAAGTCTTTCGTGGTCAACCGATGTATTATAGTTCACGAGGTCGATTTTAAGGTAGGTCATGAAACTTACGACTATCCAGGTTGAGATTTTAACGACGCTTATCAGCCTTTTCCGCAAGAAGGGGTGTGCAGTGAAGGGTGGTGAGCTTGCTGTTGTGATTAATCGTACTTCAGGTACTGTGAGGAATCATATGCAGGCGTTAAGGGCACTTGGGATGGTGGAGAGCGTGCCTGGTCCGAAAGGGGGATATCGCCCGACAAGCCAGACTTATGATGCCCTTAATATCACCAATCTGCCGGGCATGACCAAAACAAACATATATCGCAACGGTAAGCTTGTGAAGGATGTAACTGCATGTGAAATCTCGTTTACGACGGTCCAGGATCCGAAAACGTGCAATGGCAGGGTCAAGGTTCTGGGCGACATCCGTAAGTTCCATGACGGTGATATTATCAAGATCGGACCAACGCCAAATAACAAACTCGTGATCAGGGGGAAAATCATCGGACGGGATGATGCGAGAAACATCCTTGTTTATGCAATCTCGGAGGTTATCACCCTGCCAAAGAGGCGTGTTAGGGAGTGGGTCAGCAACAACCGCGCCACGATTGATGTATGTACTACTGTGAAGGGGGCTGCGGACACCCTTCTGAAACAAGAGATTGCTGGCGCTCCCGTGATGGATAACAATACTATCGTCGGCATTGTGACGTTGACTGATATTATAAGAGGTTTGATCGCTGGATCCATCAATCAGAAGGTGTGGAATATCATGTCAGGGGACGCGATCTCGATTGACGGCGATGCATCGATCTCCAGTGTTGCAAAACTCTTTGACCAGCACCAGGTCAACAACATCGTCGTGGTTGTAAATGGAAAACCGTATGGTGTCGTATCAAAAAAAGATATACCCCGGGACCAGACAACCATCGGCGAATCGATAATCGCACCCACGATGAGTGCTTGATATTGTGATGCACCCCTGATATCAGATTACCATGCTGCATAGATGGGGCGTTCTTCAACATCTGCAACCATCACGCCACCAAGTTCGGAGTGCAACACGGTTCGTACTCGCCCCGCACCCTCGGCGATCAGCTGGATGCGCGCCATCTGTGTTTCTCGCTCTTCATAGTAGAGATCGTTTCCCTGAACCACCCTGTGCATGCTGATATCAAGCTGCTGCACTCTGGCGATGATCCCGGTTGTGCCGGTGGTGATATCACTGTGGCTGGTCGATGACATGAAGACCGGATCGCCGACATTGATGTGTAGCACGGAAACAAAGTTATGTGGACTTCTGATCTCGATGGTGCGCAGTATACGATTTTCCAGATCATGCATCGCGTTATTCGACAGTCCGGACAGTACAACACATTTCATTCCTGATCACCCATACATTGAGAGGGGATTTGGAGGTCCCACCTCAGGTTCTACCGTAGTTCTGATGTCCTCTGCGAGTTTCTGCATCTCAAGTTCGATCTGCCCTGCCTCCCGGACCAGTTTTTCGGTGTCAATCGAGAGGTTGTACAGATCGTTTAAGACCTTGATCACGGCAACCGCAGCAAGCGGATCCGGATTCTGGCTGTGAGTGCTTCCAAGCAGGCTGATCGCAGGAAAGTTACGTGAAGCACATTCGGTCACGATGCTTCCCGCAATTCCGGAGATCGTACCCATCTGAAAGATTTCAACCAGTTTCCTGATGTTTTCAATCCCCTCGTCCGTTGTCGCTGCACCAAATACGATATGCTTCTCCGATTCCAGTGGGATGCCGGCAACCGAGACGACCTCGCGTGCATTGATTGATACTGCCCAGTTGATGAGCGATTTACTCACAATATATGCAATACTCGGGTGGATCGGGATGTCTGAAACCACCGCGATCAGCTCGTTCTTGGCGCTTTCATATATTCGCACCGGCATGTTCACCCGCCCCTCAAGCAGCATCGCAACCGGTGGGAAGTACTTTGAATGGATCGCGCCTAAATATTCCATATCAAGTTCATGTATAATCTGTTGGGTTGCAATGTTTCCCACGAGTCCAACGCCGGGAAAGCCTTCTATAAGTACGGGGTTGCGCGACTCGGGTTTTCTTGCAATCACGTCCACTTCCAGGTCCGGTGCCATAATTGAACTAGTCGGGGTGAATTGTAGATAAAGATTACGATCGCCTGATGAGTTTTCCAGACATACGTTTAATAATAAACACATTCAAAAGGCACACTTCATCGGCGGGAATGCGCCCGCAGGGATGTGACTGCGAAAAAGGCAGTTGAACCACAAAATAGGTGAATTTGTAAATGACAAGATCCTTTTACACATATATCAGAGATGCATGGAAGAATCCTGACGAGACATACGTGCACGACCTCAGGTGGCAGCGGCTTCAGGAATGGCGTAATGACCGAAGCGTGATTCGGATCAGGAGACCGACGCGGCTTGACCGCGCACGTGCGCTTGGCTACAAGGCAAAACAAGGCATCATCATCGTTCGCGCAAAGGTGCGGCGCGGCGGCAGACGCAAATCAAGATACATACGCGGGCGGCGGACAAAACGCATGGGAATGCGCAAGATAACGCCACGAAAGAGCATACAGTGGATCGCGGAAGAGCGCGTAAGCCGAAAATACCCAAACATGCAGGTTTTAAACTCCTATTGGGTCGGAGAAGATGGGAAACACAGGTGGTACGAGGTTATACTGGTTGATCCAAACCATCCGGTGATTAAAAAAGATCCGCAACTGAAGTGGATATGTGGTGTCCGCGGTAGGACAGAACGCGGTTTAACAAGCGCCGGACGAAAGGGACGGGGTTTGCGCACGCGCGGCAAAGGCGCCGAGAAGACGCGACCAAGCATCGGGTCACATCTGGGTAAGCGAGGTAAATAGAAACGATTTTTTCACAAAAAATCGAGTAAGAAATACCCTCCCGGGTGGGGCTGGCGATGTGCTTTTTCGTAGAGACACCATCCAAAGACCAGGAATCCGGGTGCGAATCGAAACTCGCCCCCGGATTTTCAAACGGTGCTCCCTGATTTAAGTGCCCATACCGGCCCTTTCCGGACGCGGGCACTCCCTCACCCACTCCAGCCCCCCGTATTTCCAGCCTGCAGCGGAGCTCTGTGCTTTTGGTTGCGAAAACTTAAAAACACATTGCACACCATTTTATTATATAATGTGGGTGAGGATTATCCTCGTAGCAATCGTGCTGGTCGTGACCTGTGCACCGGCAGCAGGCGATCGGTGCGAAGAGGATGTATGGATATGTCAGGGTGTATACGAGATCAATCTGAGCGAGCGCGTTAGTATTGATGATTACACCATAAAACTGCGAGATATCAGCAATAACAGCGCGATGCTGGTGCTGTACAAGAACAAGCAGTTCATCGACCGGTATTACATGGCAGAAGGTGACACCGAAACATATTTCGATCGATTCCGGATAACGCTCAGCCGGCTTGAAAACGAGTCAGCGACGGTTACACCATACATGTACGGCAAGGAGCGGCTATGGGCAAAAGGGGATGCAGTCAACCTGTTGGTTGGCGAGAATTACAACACCGGCGATTATCAGATCCATGTCACCGGTTTTACCGACGACTCCGTAAATCTGAGTATCGATAAGGGCGGTATCCCTCTTGCTTCGGACATGTTTGATGTCGGGGACTCACGCATATATGAGGGGGTGCTGAAAGTGTGTGTCAGGTATTTACAGGGCGATTACTGTATACTTGAGACATACCATCCATTAACACCAGCTCTGGACATAGATATCGGTGTAAACGACCGGTATCAGCCAGACCAGATGATTGAGTGTGGTATAACCATCAGGAATGGCGGTGTTCCGGTCAGAGACGTTCTTCTCGACGTGCAGGTTAGCAATAAGCCTGATACGGGTAGTGATGTGGTTTTTAACGAGACGCTCCAGGAGAGTTTCTCGATATGGTATCAAGCGATCCACTCGAGTGATATCTGCAATCTGACGATTTATCCGCCGGTACTGCCGTACCCATCCAACATCTCGATTGTTGCAAGTGCACGCGGATATACCTGGAACGGTGATAGTTATTCGACCAATTATACCCGGGAAACCCGGATAACTCCGTATATTCTCGCCCGGAAATTGGTCACACCAGAGGAACTGACTGTGCCCGAATCTGCAATGGTCACCATCACCGTCAGGAATCTCCGGGACAATGGCACAGATATCGAACTCACCGATACCGTTCCTGGCGGGTTTGTGATCGAAAATGGAAACGGTACTGAAAACGATGTCGGAATTGATCCTGCAATCGGGTGGGGTTTTCGGCTGGAGCCGCACAGTTTCATGAACGTTACATATCAGATGGCGGCAAGGAAAGTCGGGACATTTGAGGTTCCTGCGTGCATGGCAGCGTACGAGGGGTACGCTGTATCATCGCATCCTGGCAGCACCGTCACGGTGCACGGACCTGTGATCACGGCAGAGAAGGTCTTGCTTGCGACGCTTGATGAGCATACCAGACAAGTGGTAATCCGCATCGAGAATGGGGGTGACCGTGCAGCCGACATCGAATTTGTCGACGAGGTTCCACCCGGCATAGCGGTGATCGGCGGCGATATGGCTGGAAAAGCACGGATCCTGCCAGAGGAGGCGCGCAATTATTCGTATGTCATTCAGTTTGAGGATCTGGACTCGCTGCCGCCGGTGGTCGTCAGGTTCACGGATGATTGCGGCACAAATGGAACCGTGCGATCAAATTCGGTCGGTGGCACGGCAGATGTGGATGAGGTGAGTGGCGCCGTAGGTACGGAAGGCGCGGAAGGTGGCGGCGTGAGGGGTGAGGGTGCGGACAGGACTGTGCCGGGGGACGTCCCAACAGCGACAATCAGCCGCGGTGAGCTTGCCATGTTACTGATACACATCTTTATATTGTTTGCATGCATATTTTTAGTACCGGTTGTGGCAGGATATCTGATGCTGCGAAATACGGAGTAAGGGGACGAGAATATGCTACTTATATCTATAATGTTGTATTTTCTGTATGTTACGCTCGTGCTTATACTCCTTATCCGGCTCTCGTCGTTCATCGCAGCAATCCTACTGCTTGGCATCCCCCTGATTCTTGTTCTGGCACTCCCAGACCAGTCGGTCGCTTTCCTATCATATCAACAGGCTGTGTTTGGAGACGGACTGATACCAATCAACAACCTCCATATACTGCTATTCATCTGGTCAGCGCTGATCGCAGTCATTCTGTACACTGAATTCATCACATGGTATCTCGGACGCGTGGACGGGGGGGATGCGGGCGCTCTTGCGGCAGATGACCTGGCTGGCAGCGATGAATCGGCTGATGCACCCGGGATCGGAGAGATGGAGTCGGGGCTGGATGATGCACCCGGATTTCCTGACGAGCCGCTGATTGGTGATGAGGCCGGGTTTCCGGAAGATTTCGGGATGGATGAAGAGTCCGAACTGGGGGATTTTGACGGATTTCCCGGTTGAGCGGCACATTAGACCTGGGTGCGACCATGGGTTGCGGGTTGCTTCACATCAGTTTCACAGTAACCTCGTTATGGAATAGGGCATACACCGGTTAAACAGGAGAATTATGGTAATTAACTGGCATATATCATATATACGGTGTTGTTATTGGTATAAAGTTAATTATCCATGAATAATCTACCTAAAATTGTATAATTTCACATAAACTCATGAACAAGTACTCCATTTATAATGAGTTGAGATAAGATTATTCAAAGGAAGAGTACACCTATGAGAGTAGCGATAATCTATATTTACGGGGTAAGCCTATTTGCAAGATATAGCCATATATTTGAATAGGGATTGAGTACAAACCTCTTCGAGGAGGAAAAACCTATGAAAGTAGCGATAATCTATAATAAAGATTTGACCGGTGTGATCAATCGGTTTGGGATGCAGAACAAGGAGACA
>JAYEGG010000022.1:0-6066 GCA_034658995.1 Methanobacteriota archaeon
GACGCTCCATAGAGCGGATTTTGAGTATGGTGTGGATTCCGATTCGACACCGGACATGGTGAAAACTTCCGGAACGATAAAATTATCTAATGCTGGAGATGAAGTGATCCTGAAGGATGATGGGGGCGAGATCGTGGATGTTGTGATTTATGGCATCTCTGACTCGGATGCTGTAGATAGGTGGACCGGTGCGCCTCTGGCGGATGTGCGTGAGGGTGTGATCCTGGAGCGGGACAGGGATGAAACCACCGGTAAATATGGGGATACGGATTCTGCAGAAGACTGGAATGATTTTCGGGTGTACGTTGTCGGGCAGTCGCACTTCCATTATGAGACATTCGGGTTTGACGGGAATGTAACGGTATTCACATCCCCGGACAGCAGCTTTACGGCAATCGCAGATGCAATCGACAACGCCCGTGAATCGATCTGCCTTAATCTGTACCAATTCCATAACTTCTATCTGATGGATCGCATAATAGCTGCGATAGAGCGGGGAGTTGAAGTTAAGATAATGCTTGAAGGTGGTCCTGTAAACGGGATCGCCGATGAAGAACGGTATGTTGCAAGTGAGACCGTTGCCGCAGGCGGAGATGTCAGGTTCATGATATCTGACAGAGACCGCCGTGTTCATGACAGATATGCATTCAACCATGCGAAATATGCGATTATAGACGATGAAACAACGATAGTGACCACAGAGAACTGGAAAAATACAGGTGTGCCCATCAACAATACTTTTGGAAACAGAGGCTGGGGCATCATCATAAACAACCCGGATACCGCCGATTATTTCAGCAGCGTATTTGTTGAGGATTGGAAGCCTGCAAGCAAGGACAGCTTTCCATTCACATCGGATGACCCGATCTACGGGGATAAATATGGCAGCCCCCCACACGATTTTGTGCCAGACCGCACAATTCTGACTGGCAATTACACAAGTCCGTTCCGTAGCGAGATCGTTTCCGGGACGTTCAATGTTTCCCCTGTTTTATCTCCGGACACCTCGCTACTGGAGACGGGATCTATCATCGGCATGATAAATGGAGCGAACGATTCTGTTTATGTGGAGCAGCTCTATATCAGGAACTGGGGCACTCATGCGGACCCAAAACCAAATCCATTCCTGGAGGCTGCGATCAACGCATCAAGGAGGGGATGTGAGGTGAAGATATTGCTCGACTCTACTTATGGAGTGAAGAATGAGGTGATGGGTGAGTGTCTGAACGATATTGCCGCATCCGAAAATTTGAATCTTGAAGCAAGGCTGATAGACAACGCCCCGATGGGGCTTAACAAAACACATACCAAAGGCGTGATCGTTGACCACAGTCAGGTTCTGATCTCAAGCATCAACTGGAATGAAAACAGCGCAAGAAACAACCGGGAAGCAGGTGTGATCATCGAGAATTGCGATGTGGCTGAATTTTATACTGAGGTCTTCTTTTATGACTGGTGGAATGGCGCATTTCACCCCCGGGCATCTTTCACATACACCCCCGTTTACCCGGTCGTGGATCAAACCATAGCCTTCAATGCCAGTAGCTCCACACACCCTGACGGAATGATTATAGAATACAACTGGAACAACGGATGCGGAAACACAACAGCCACCCCATGTCCGGTAATAACCCACACCTACACCACCCCGGGCAGTTACACCATAACCCTAACCGTAACAGGCGATGACGGAACAACCGACACAACCAGTAAAATCATAACGGTGGAAGGCATCTGCGGCGATCTCAACCACGACGGCACGATCACCATAACAGATGCGGCAATCGCGCTCGGAATGGTGGTCGGAGCGATTCAAGACACACAAGAAGCGGATGTGAACGGCGATAACCGGGTGACCTCGCTTGATGCATTAATGATTCTACGGCGCATATCCGGCTACATATAAACGGCGGATCACCGATTTCACACACCCCACGCCATGGCTGAGCTATCATTTCCGCCAAAACGTCTGCCCGACAATCAACTGGACAGGATACAACGGGAACTTCCCGGATTCTGCAACCAGATCCAGGCATTCCTATTTTCCCATATTGAGTGTCGAACGCTTCGAGGATCGCAACCTGATCGTCTTGTGGGCGCACAGAGGTCAGAACCGACCGCACAAGGTTCCGAGATCTGTCACGGGCAGGAAGAAGGATTACCACCGCTACGCAAGCACGGTTGAAGCAAGAGCTGACGATGAGCGGGAGTTGATCAGCCCCACAACCAGAGTTCCCTCTGACAACCGCTTCAATCAGACCGCCGGGACTACTGACCTGTCACCTCATTTTAAAATCAAAGGCATGCCCCCAACCAGAAGAGTTCTTATTCTTTGCGCCACCCACGTCTTTGCGACCTTGCGTTCTTGTTTTTCAATTTAACGAGAAAGGCGCGAGAGACGCGAAGGGTGTTGTTAATCTTTGTCTCCGCGTCTTTCGCGTGTGCTTGCACACAACTGACCATTACAATATTACCCTGTTTTTTGAAGTGGGTATGTTGTTTCTATCGTCACGTCTTTCGCGTATGTTAACACATCCTACTGACGCTTATGCAAAACAGCTTATTTTGTGGCGGTGCGAAGTATAACTACAAGATTACGCAGAACGAACCTGAGAATTATCTGTGAAGATGCCGGCTCACCAGATATGCAGACACCAGCGCCCCAATCGCCATGTATCTGCCATATCCCGGGATCGAATCCGAAGAATTGCCATGCGTCGCGGATGTGGTTGTGGTGTTGGCGGTGGTTGTGGTGTTGGCTGTGGTTGCGACTGTTGCGGTGGCATTTGCGGATGCGTTACCATCTCCGGATGTAGTATTTGAGGGTGAAGTCGTGTTAAAAGGCGATCCGGGCACAGGCGCGGGCAGATCCGGATCAAGGTACTGATACACGTAAAAGAAGACCAGATCCTTCTGCGATCCGATGTATATGTGATCTATGGTCACATTGAATATTTCGTCCTTTTTTTCGTAAGTAAAATGGTCGTCCGCTCCGAATATCCCATAATTAACGGTTGTGCCGTTCTGCAGCAACTCAATCCATGCTTGACTTCCTCTGGAACCAACGCCCTTGATGCAGATGGCATATCCCTGGTAAAACTCCCGCTGTTCGCCGCTTGCAAGAACTTGACCCTCGCCATCGATCAGCAGCCGTGTCTGGTTGGTCGTATATGTGCTATTATTCAGCCCAGAGACGTTTTCTGCGTTCACAGAACAACTGGCAGAGCATATCAAGAAAACGGATAGGATCAGGCAAGTTGAACTGATCCGGTTACTCCGTGTCATCCTCCCCACTCAAAACCCCCTGTGCAGTAATTGCGATCAATTCGTTCATACTGGCAACTGCGACCGGCGTCCCGCCTCTGGTGCCAACACATGTGATCGATGGCACATCGATGCTGCGCAGCAGTTCCTTTGACTCTGCGGCGTTCACAAAGCCGACCGGTATTCCGATCACCAGCGCGGGGCAGACGCCATCCTTGATCAGTTCGCACACGGTGAGCGCGGCTGACGGCGCGTTCCCAATAACAACGATCGAACCATCGAGATCATGTCCCAGCGCCATGAATCCGGCTGATGTTCTTGTGACGCCGCACCGATCAACAAAATCCTTGCCCGCGGCAAGATCAAGTACGCAGGTTACCGGACAGTCATGACCGACTTTCGAGATTCCCACAGAAACCATCCGGATATCGGTGTAAACAGCACTGTTGCGTCGGATCGCATCGACCCCCACGCGCACAGGGTCGT
This sequence comes from Methanobacteriota archaeon, assembly GCA_034658995.1. Lineage (GTDB taxonomy): Archaea > Halobacteriota > Methanosarcinia > Methanosarcinales > Methanogasteraceae > Methanogaster_D. The sequence continues at coordinate 3,751 of JAYEGG010000022.1, forward strand.
TTTCAAACCGGAGCAGGCCCGCAAATTCCGGATCACCGGTTGCAATAACGCAGCGCTGACGCACTCGATCATGGTATCCGGCATCTCCAACAATCTCCCTTGCTATGCTGCGACTTTTAGATGAGATCTCTCTTGCCTGCGGTGTGACGGCGCCGAGATCAGACGTTTCGAGCATGTTTAGTGATTAGAATTTATAGTCCTATAATGTTTCCATGCTTGCACCACCACCACCCCTGGGTTCCCGCTGAATTAGTCAGAACCAATCCCTGGCACCGAGGTCAGGATGATATCTCCACTGAGGCACATAGCATAGTTTAAGATATTGGCAGTATGATATTAGCGATATCAACCAGATCGGTTGAGGTGACTTTCATGATCAGGACGTTCGTTGCTGTTGACCTACCAGAATCTTTTGTTGGTGCGATTGCAGAGATCCAGCAGGAATTCGGAGGCATAAATGTAAAACTCGTGGATCCAAAGCAGGTCCACATCACGATGAAGTTTCTTGGTGATGTGCAGGAGAAGAGCATTCCTGACACCTGCGATGCGCTTTCCAGCATCGAGTGCAAGCCATTTTCCGCAACAATTCACGGAGTCGGCGCATTCCCAAAACCAAGTTATGCCCGGGTGGTGTATGTTGGCGCAAGTCCAAAAGAGGCTTTCAAGAGATTACACGCAGAAGTAGAGCGTGTTTTAAAGCCACTTGGATTTAAGAAGGAGAGACGTGCGTTCACCCCACATGCAACCATTGCACGAGTGAAAAACATCCCGGATGATCAGCGAAAGAAACTTGTTGATGTCATAGAACGTCAATCGTCGATCGAGGTCGGAACGATGACCGTGGGTGCGATCAAACTGAAGAAGAGCACACTTACGCCAAAAGGCGCGATCCATGAGACGCTTACGGAAGTGTATCTATGAGCGAAGGAACAATTTATGTGGTGAAAACCACTGCAAATCAGGAACGTTCGGTTGCGAATGTGCTTGAGCAGGTTACACGGAGAGAACATTTTGATGTGCGCTCGATCCTTGCGCCCGACGAACTGCGCGGTTACCTGCTTGTCGAAGCAGGCGAATACGACGAACTCAATCAGGCGGTTCAGATGGTGCCCCATGCCAGATCGCTGATACAGGGCACCACCCACATAGAGGAAGTGGAGCACTTCCTGACGCCGAAACCAACCGTTACCGGCATATCAGTCGATGATATCATAGAGCTTATATCAGGACCGTTCAAGGGAGAAAAAGCAAGGGTGAAACGAGTCGATGAGTCGCGCGAAGAGATCACAGTCGAGTTGTTTGAGGCAATGGTCCCGATACCAGTGACCATACGCGGGGACCACGTCCGGATACTGAAACGCGAAGATGACTAACGATTTTCTCACAAAAAATCGAGTAAAAACTACCCTTCAGGCGGAGGCTGACGATATACCTTTTCGTAAATGGAAACAGCGTGTAGGGTGACTGAACGCTATAGTGCACATACTTTCAGTAGCTAACACTTCCTGATGTTACAGCGCCACCAAACAGTTTGACCAGGTCTTCAGGCAATTAAAAACCCGAAACAGATGACGTGTCAACAAATCCCATCAACATAAGACTTGTTGCATTGGCTTTTCCTGGTTCTGACGTTTCCCGTGGTCGATAACAGTATCCCGCCCTCACATCACAGCAACCACGGGCGTCACCCCCCCGTCTTTCTCGTCCCTCTCGACTTTCCGACTTTCACGATAAATCAGAGAAACGAGAAAGACACAAAAAAATAAAAAAAGCACTTCTTCCAGCATCCTTTGAAAACCACAGAACCCATTAGAACCAGAAAAACCCCGGAGAATTTCTGACACTTTCAAAATATGATTCGGAAAACCACAGATAGGCACAGATAAGGTAAAAGAGAAAAATAACAACCCTCTATGATCCTTTGTGCTCTCTGTGGTTCAATCATCCTTACCCTGACCAGATCCTCCGGAAAAATGAAAAAGTGCGCGCATACGCGAATTACCAGAGAGCCCAAAATATCCAACACCTATGTTGCACTGCAGATCAGTTATGCTAATGCCTTTGTTGCCCCCCCATTCATCGAGAATATCCATCAGCTCAACTTTTCTTTCTTCGAGAGATGCCAATTGAGCTTTTAATTTCCTGTACGTGTTTAGCCCAACCACGAGATTACACCGATTTCCACAAGATTTGTCGAGTAGGACTCATAGCGCACCTCTTGTTTTGGGGTAATAGCCCCGAGGTTACTATGAGCCCCCTCACAGAACCGGACTTGAAGATTTCCCTCATCCGGCTCTTCAGAAGCACATCCTCTAC
>JAYEGG010000023.1:0-6039 GCA_034658995.1 Methanobacteriota archaeon
AGGAGGAAGGAGTGATCAGATCGCACCTATCAGAGAATCTGGTGCAAGAGGACGGGGCATTCTGGTCAAAACACGAAATGAAGGTCGCTATGATACACTGGAGGACTGACAATGGGAATTGAGATAACAACGATCGACGGAGCCGAGGGTCTACAGACTCCGGAGGGGGTGATGAAGCCGCTCTTATTCGGCGAGAATCTGGCGGTTATGCATCTTATGATTCCGGCGGGTCTTGAGGTCCCGCCTCATGCACACCCGGGAGTTGGTGTTCTGTACTGCCTGAGCAGCGAGCTTGAGGTGATATCCGGAGGCGAAACCGTGACGATCTCCAGTGGAACTGCGATGCTTGTGCCATCCGGCACAGAGGTCGGCATCAAGAACCTGCAGGACGCAGCCGTGAATGCGCTGCTGATCTCATCTCCGCCACCTGTGAGGTCGGTTGAGGAACTGGAAAACCTTATAAACCAGCACAAAGGATGTAAACACTGATGTGTAAACACGAAGACTGCTTGAAGGATCATGAACACGATCCTGAAAAGTGTACACCAGAGCAGATACGGGAATGTCACGGCGACGCCGGGACACACCCATGCAACTGCAACTGTGATTGTGAATGATCGAAGTTGTTGACCTCACAAAGCGATTCAGGGACTTCACAGCCGTGGATCGCATAAGCTTTGAGGTGTCAGCTGGCGAGATATTCGGGTTTCTTGGTCCGAATGGCGCCGGGAAGACAACAGCGATCATGATGCTCACAACACTCCTGCGCCCGAGCGATGGCAGGGCTACAGTCTGCGGACTCGATGTCTCAAAGGAACAGGGGAAGATACGAAGGAAGATCGGTGTCGTCTTTCAGGATCATACCAGTGATGACTGGCTGACCGGAAGAGAGTATCTAAAGCTTCATGCCGGGATCTACGATGTCGGCATGGACCGGGTCGATAATCTCCTTGAGCTCTTTGACCTGAAGAAGTGGGAAACTTCGGTCATAAAGGAGTACTCGAGCGGAATGCGGCGGAGGCTGGAGATTGCACGTGGACTGATTCACAATCCGGAGGTCCTCTTCCTTGATGAGCCGACACTGGGGCTCGACGTCCAGACACGGCAGAAGATCTGGGACCACATCGAGTCGCTCAGAAGGGATGATGGGCTCACCGTCTTTCTGACCACCCATTATATGGATGAGGCTGACAAACTCTGTGACAGAATCGCGATCATCGACCACGGGCAGATCGTTGCGATAGGCACACCTGATGAGTTAAAATCGGTCATGGACAGTTCTCGTACGACGCTGGACGAGGTCTTTCTCCATTACACGGGCAGAGATACACGAGACCGGATATCCGCAAACAGACTCAACCACAGGGGTGGGATTCGGAGGATGTGATGAGCCTATATGTGAGATGGCGAGCCGATATAAAGGCAGTACATGCGATCGCCAGAAGAGAGGTGATACGGTTTCTCCGTGCAAAATCAAGAATTGTGGCATCATTAGCGATGCCGCTCATCTGGTTCTGTGCATTTGGACTCGGGCTTGGCTCGGCATTCGGAATGACGCATGGCGAGATCAGCTATGCAGAGTTCCTTGCCCCGGGAATCGTTGCGATGACGGTCCTCTTCGCAGCAACCTTCTCAGGAATGTCAATAATCGTGGATAAGGAGTTCGGAATCTTAAAAGAGCTGCTCGTTGCCCCCATCTCGAGGGTTTCTCTTGTTTTAGGGAAGCTTCTTGGAGGCATGGCAACGTCCCTCATCAGAGCAATACTGATAGTGATTCTGTTCTGCGTGATGCTGGAGATAGAGATGGGCGTTCTCGAGTACTGCGGAGTGTTTGTTGTTGTATGCATGATAGCCATCGGGTTCGGAGGACTTGCGATTGCTATTGCAACGAAGATGGAGAGCATGGAGGGGTTCGGGCTCATAGTGGAACTCATCGTCATGCCAATATTCTTCTTAAGCGGTGCTTTCTTCCCTGTTGAGGGGTTGCCGGGGTGGTTCTCAACCGTGGTCGTTCTCAATCCACTCACTTATGGTGTGGATGCGCTCCGGCTTCTCATGGTCGGTGCCGGGAGCTTTGGTTTACTGCACGATCTTGGCGTGCTCAGCGTCTTTGATCTGGTCGTTGTTCTCTTCGCGGCATACCTCTTTGAGAAGGTGTGAGATTTGGGTGGTGTACCAATCCGAAATAGTTAATGGGAATAAAAGAGTCCGCGTCATAATATCCTTCATGAGGAGGATTATACGTACATGCTCAATGTCATGCGGTGTTTTAAAAAGGTCTAAAGGTACAAACAACCTGTAATCTGTGTTCATCTGTGAAATTTGTGGCAAATAAAACTTTTAGCCGCAGATTAACGCAGATTTCACTGATTTCATCAATCCACTCATTTCCAGGTTCCCTCATACTGCATGTTATGATAAACTATCGTTGATTATGATGCTACCGAGATTTAGGTGGAAAAAGTGAACGATATGTCAACTGGTTCATGTTACTGTACTAATCAAAAGTTTTAAATACGGAGTTGATCAGCTATACTGAATGTGCGTAACATAATATCTGTTGTGCACATTGCCATATAGAATAACAAATACATCATACGGAGGTACTACACAATGGGAATAACCGTAACATTAGCTAAAGTAGCCATGACTTTGCTGCTCGTGCTTGCACTTGCACTCCCCGCGGCAGCATCGGACTACACGCTCGAAATCTTCGGGAACGCAAACGAAGACGATACCATAAACATGCAGGACGTGACCTACACAGAACTAATCATCCTCGAATACCGCGACAAGACAGAACTCTCAGACGCCAAGCATGATGGCAAGATCAACATGCAGGACGTGACCCAGATCGAGCTTGTCATACTGGGAAGAGAGTTGGAGCTAACAATCATAGATACGGCTGACAGGGTTGTGACCGTGAAGAAGCCGATAGAGCGGATCGTTATATGCAGTTGTGGCGAGCAGGGTGAAGCCCTGAGAATTCTCGGTGTGATGGACAAGGTGGTTGGCGTATCAAAAAAGATTCAGGAGGAGCCTGCAAAGTCGTTCTTCCCTGAATTTCAGGAACTGTCTAATGTGGGCGAATGGGATAACTACGAGGCGATACTCTCTGCTGACCCGGATGTCCTGATCATGTATGACTGGACCGAGTGGCTATATCCGGACCCTGAGAAGAACCTGCCGGGTGTGACACTGTTGCGTTTCAACTTCTATCGGGGCTTTGAGATGTTTGACGAGATGAGAAAGTTCGGCTATATCTTTGACAGACGGGATGAAGCCCACGAATACGAAGAGTTCATCGAGGGATACCTGGGTGTCGTTGAAGATAGGGTAGGGAGACTCTCGGAGGATGAGAAGCCCGGAGTTTATGTGGAGACCACCGAACCCTGGAGAACAGCCAACAAGGATGGTGGTCCGGCATCCCCAATACGGATGGCTGGAGGTCGCAACATAGCTGAAGACGAAGAGGGCACCCCAACAGGCATGATACCTGATATCGATCCCGAATGGGTGATCGAGCAGAATCCCGAGGTCATAATCAAGTTAGATCTGGGGTTCTTTGGCGGTTATGCTGAGGATGATCTGAGTACCCTGAAAGACGCGAGAGATGAGGTCATGAACCGCGACGTGCTTGCACATACGGCTGCCGTGCAGAACGAAGAGGTCTACACCATATCAACAGGTGCGTTCTATCTGCCGTATTTCCACACAAGTGTGGCATACCTCGCAAAGTGGTTCCACCCGGAGCTCTTCGAGGATATGGACCCGGAAGCGATCCATCAGGCGTACTTAGAGAAGTACCATGGTGGTTCAAAGGATTTCACCTTCGTGTATCCTCCAATGGAAGACTAAAAGATGCTGACCGGAGAGAATTTTTCTCTCCCTTTTCATCTGCAGATCATGAGGTGGACTGGATATTATGTCTGGAATAATAAACTGGAATGAGTTGTGGAAGGTGATGAGGTCAAGTTCCGCATGGAGAAGAGTGCCCGAGACAGATACCGGCTTCTGGGATAAATATGCAGAGCAATGCAACGAATCTGCGATGCAAAACAGGGAACGCACCGCACGAGAGCTATCAACGATCGGACTGGATTCGGATTGCTCTGTTCTGGACGTTGGTTCCGGCGTGGGCAGACTTGCGATTCCCATCGCAAGAAGGGTTGCGACAGTCACAGCCATCGATCCCTCACTGGGCATGCTGAGATGCCTGAAGGAGCGGATGAAGAAAGACGGTGTGAACAACATTGTTTGCATCAACAAACGGTGGGAAGATATCGAATTGGGTGTGGATACAGAGCCGCACGATATTGTGATCGCGTCGTATTCACTTGGCATGTTCGATATGCAGGAAGCGCTTGCAAAGATTGATGCCGCGGCGAAGAGATCTGTGTACCTCTTTGAATTCGTTGGCGGATGGATGGATGAAAAACTCTGGAAGAAACTTTACGGGGAGAAACATCCGGCATGGACCGGTTATATTTACCTGTACAACATTCTGCACGAGATGGGGATATATGCAGACGTGCAAATCATTGATTCCGGCTATTACCAGCGGTACGAGAGTCTTGCTGACGCCGTGGATAAGTGGATGGAACTGTATAACCTGCCACCTGATAAGGCGGGGGTCGTAAAGGAGCATCTGTCCAATCTGGCGTCGGAGGAAGACGATGGAACGCTCTCTTTGAAGCGTAAAACAAAGAGTGCTGTTATATGGTGGATGAAGGATTGTGAGGCAGAGGGGGTCAAAGCTATGTATGACGGGTGAGCAACATGCCAGCCGGTTTATAACACGATCTTGAGACTTTTTATTATCTTCTGGTAACTGGTCCCATTCACTAATATGCCATTATTTCATCAATATATACTCATAATTTTATACCCATACATACCAAAAGATTTAATAATTATTAAACACATAGATAGTATATATGCCAAAAGGTAATATCCCTATCGATAAGTCAACGGCAAAGGAGGTAATGGATGGAGTGATCGTTCAGACATTACCATATACGCCGTACAACAGAGCAATGTACCCGTTATTCACACCCGTGTCCCCAACCCGGTGTTCTGTCTGTGGAAGCTCTTTGAAACCGAATGAGAGTTATGATCGCTTCATAATTTCGAGATATGGCACCATAATGTGCCCGATTTCCTACTGAATCTGCTCGGAATGCGGAAAACATCATGCCGACGCGATTGTTGGTGTCACCGGATCTGCAAATTACAGCGATGAATACAAGGAGAAACAGAAAGGCAATACGATACAACGGAAGATGCAGTCACTGGAACACACGTGTGGTTGGTGAAATATTTACAGAGGGATTAAACGGCGTTTCAGGAAGAGCACCATGCCCAACAACTCTATCTGGCGTATGAGCAAAAGCAAGGCAAGATATCAGCCTATGAACTGATAGACCAGGAGATCAACTTTAATGGGACTTTATACATCGATGGTTACTCTGGTAAAATCCGGGTGGAGAAAATATATCGAGTGCCAGCTTGGAAAGAAATTAACCAACAGCGAGTGGAAAAAGCTCCGATATAAATCAATTTACGTCGTAGCTACCGAAGATAAAGTCGTATTGGACTTCGTGATAACCAACATAAACCCCAGCTATCTTGAGCTAATACCGCTCCTAACCAGAATTAAGGATCGAATACCTGAAGAAGAGATACTAAAAATCGTTTCTGACGAAGAAAATGCGATTATCAAGGCAGTAAGCACTGTTTTCCCGGATGTTATCCATTCATTCTGTGTGCTTCACCAATTAAAGAATCTCACTAAGAAATACCTTGATGAGTTCGGAAACATTGAAAACATCCCTTCCAACGATCTGAAATTGTATGAACTCACACAAAAGTTGATACTTGCCGAAACATCAATCCATTCAGCAGTATCTTACCAGGGAATTGTGAAATTAGCTTCGGGCGCGAAACTTTCGCGAGCATCACGAAAGGTAATTGTGTACGCGAAAGAAATTTACCGGAAGAACCTGGTTGTTGCTGGAGAAAGGATTCACTCCGGAGACC
>JAYEGG010000024.1:0-5969 GCA_034658995.1 Methanobacteriota archaeon
TTGTTATTTTTCTCTTTCGCACCCTCTGCGTTCCTCTGCGCACTCCGCGGTTTTCCGAAACGTATTTCGAAAATATCAAAAAATCTCCGATGTTTTGGTCACTGTAACTCAAGATACCAGAGACCCTGAGTTATGATAAATCTACATTCCCACACACCGCCTGCAGGATCATCGGCACATCAACTGACGTAACATCTCCGTCATCGTTCAGATCCGCATCATCGCTGTGCTCCCCATTCACCGCCATCCGGAGCGCGATAACCGCATTTGCTGCCGTGATATGGCTATCGCCGTTGAGGTCGCCACTCCGCGCCCCAGTCTGTTGCTGCGCCCATCACATACCCGAACACTGCCACATCAACAATGTGGTGTGTCATAATGCCCGCGTAGCGACAACGATTCAGTAAACCGGGCTGTCAGGTGGAACTATTTGCCTTGCACCATTTTTGAAAACTCTTAAGTAGTTTGGAACTGACATCTCTTTTATATCTGTAACATTTCATACTTAGGAGTACCAATGTCCAAAATAAGCGATCATCTCGGCATACAGAACCATCACCTCACCATCGGCGGCGTCGATACAGTCTCACTTACACAGGAGTATGGCACGCCGCTCTATGTGCTCGATGAGGACCGTGTGCGCAGGAACTTCCGCAGATTCAGGGGGGCGTTTCCTGATGCGGATATATACTATGCAGCAAAGGCGAACTGGAATCTTGCGATCCTGCGGATCCTTGCGTCCGAAGGGGCTGGCGCTGACGTCTTCTCTGACGGCGAACTCTATGCGGCGCTCCTTGCAGGCATCCCACCGGAGCGGATTCTCTTTAATGGCAACTCAAAGACGTTAAACGAGCTTCAGATGGCAATTGATGCGGGAGTGCGCGTCTCTATGGATTCGCTGCACGAACTGTACGCGCTCTCTGATCTTGCTGTCAAATCCGGCAAAACGATGGACGTCGCATTCAGGGTTAACCCTGACGTCTCTCCTGACACCCATCCGAAGATCGCAACCGGTCTTGCGGCATCCAAGTTTGGAATCGGGTATGCTGACGTGGTGGAAGCGTACAAAGAGGCGAAAAAACTCGGGGGGGTGCGCCCGGTTGGCATCCACTGCCACATCGGCTCGCAGATCGTTGATGTCGCTCCTTTCGGCGAGGCAGTCGAAAAGATGATGGATCTGGTCGAACAGATCACGAGACTCGGAGTTGATCTTAAATTCGTTGATCTTGGTGGCGGGCTTGGCATTCCGTACCAGAAGGAGATGGAGACGCCAGAACCGCGCGATCTTGCTGGCGCAATCCTTCCAACGTTTAACGAGCGCTCGAAAAGTCTTGGGATATCCCCAAAACTGATACTTGAACCGGGCAGATACGTCGTCGGCGATGCAAGCATTCTTCTCACGGGTGTAAACACCATAAAAAAGGCGGCAAAGACGTTTGTGGGCGTGGATTCCGGACTCAATCTGCTGGTCCGCCCTGCGATGTATGATGCGCATCACGAGGTGGTTGTTGCGAACAAAGCGGATCTTGCCGGGACTGAAACGTATGATATCGTGGGGCCGATCTGCGAATCAGGCGATGTCATTGCAAGGAATCGTAAACTGCCACCAATCGAACCTGGCGACGTGGTTGCCGTACTCGATGTCGGAGCGTACGGGTTTTCCATGAGCTCCCAGTACAACGGACGCTGCCGGTGTGCAGAGGTTCTGATCAGCGCGGGTAAGGTAGACCTGATACGCGGACAGGAGAGTTACGGGGACCTGATCGTGAAACAGGTCGTGCCAGCAAGGCTGCTTTAGGAGGCTGTATGGTTGATTCGGATCTATGCTAACCATTGACGGCTCGTTCGGAGAGGGTGGTGGGCAGATCCTGCGTACATCTGTTGCCATGGCTGCGATTACGGAAACACCCATTAAGATTACCCATATTCGTAAAAACCGCCCAAAACCAGGGCTTTCGGCTCAGCACCTGGCAGCAATCAGGGCGATGACTGAACTTACGGGGGCTGATACAACAGGCGATGAGATCAGGTCCACAGAACTGACATTCATCCCGGGCGAGATCAGCGGCGGGACGTATCATAAGGATATCGGCACAGCCGGCAGTATTTCACTTCTTCTCCAGTGTTTGATACCTGTTGCACTCCATGCGCCGGATACGGTTGTTTTTGACATCACGGGTGGCACTGATGTGAAATGGAGCCCGCCGATCGACCATCTGCGCCATGTCCTGTTGCCCGCGCTCGCGCTGATGGGGTGTGATGTGAACATCGAGGTCATGCGGCGGGGCTATTACCCGCGCGGTGGCGGGCGTGTCCGGGCGGTGATCGAGCCATCCGGAATTTCCGGTGTTGATTTTTGCAAAAAAACTTCCGATGCGGTTCATGGGTGCTCGCACTCGTCAAGGCTCCCTGAACACGTCGTAAAAAGGCAGCGTAGTGCGGCTATCGATAGACTGCATGATCGCGGGTACGATGGCAAGATTGATGCCGATATCCCGGCAACACCCCCTGGCAGGGGTACTGCATCTACTGCATCAACGGGCAGTGGAATTACGCTCTGGTGCGGTTATGTCGGTGGGTCTGCACTCGGGGAGCGCGGGAAACCAGCCGAGGTGGTTGGATCTGATGCAGCGGACAATATTATCAGAGAACTCGACTCTAAAGCCGCGGTGGATATTTATCTGGCAGATCAACTGATTCCGTACATGGCTATGGCGAAATCCGGATCGTTTACCACGCGGGAGCTATCACTCCACGCAAAAACAAATATCTGGGTAAGCGAGCAATTCACAGATGCCAGATTCGACGTAACACAATCAGATCACCTTGTCAGAGTTGTTTGTCAGTAATGGCAGCGTATATCTCAGTGATCGATACATTTTTCTTAACTGGCGTGCAATATAGTTGTAACTGGTTGTGAGTAGTCCAATCAAGAATAATGTATCTGGTTTGGTACAAATGTGGGGCTGCGTACATATAGGAGATGCAGTTCCCGGGTATACAGACCGATAACGGGTGATAAATATGATGAAATCATGTGAAAAATTGATCCGTGACGTGATGACGCGTGGAGTGGTAACCGCATCTGAGGAGACGTTGCTCAAGGACATCGCAGAGAAGATGACCGACCAGCATCTATCAGGCGTGGCAGTGATTGGTGAACACGGGGATGTGATTGGTTTTATATCAGAGATGGATGTGATCAGGGTGCTTGGCAAACCAAATCCCGAACAGATGTCTGCCGGGGAGGTCATGTCCCCGTACCTGATTGCGATTGCGCCAAATGCCACACTCAAACAGGCAGCAAGAGCCATGACCGAGCGAGCCACACACCGCCTACTTATACTGTCCGAGAAAGGCGTTGGTGCATCGCAGCGACCTGTCGGAATTCTGAGTGCAAGCGACATTATACGCGAGGTTGCGCAGGCAAACAAGTCTCATATCACACACTGACCACGCGTGATGCCGCCGGCGTGATGGGGGTAAGCTGATTCGATTACTCAGTGACTTCCTCCCCGCTACAAGTGGCGGGGTCTTCTGCCGCGGAGACTATAAATCGTACATTTCCCGAAGCTATCACTAAACATATTCGTAACGTATGTGTTTAGCCAAGGCGAAAAACCACGAGATTACACAAGATTTCACGAGATTAACACAGAAATCTTGTGGAAATCAGTGTAATCTTGTGGTTCCGTATGTATTTAGCCGCAATCTTATAGTTAGCTAAACACGTACTTCGTAACTACTCATGCATGTTGATTAGTTGCCCGATTGCGATTTTATGCCTTCTGGCAAGAACCGCTGATGGGCGCGGAGGTTCGAGAGAGTAGTTGACCGTTTATTTCCCCTCCGCGTCCCTCTCTCGCACTCTGCGGTTAAATTCCCTGTTTGGTTGCGGTATGCTCCATGTCCTGGGTATTTCCTGTATAATGAAGTTCCCCTGGTAGTGGTTTTAGGTACCTGAGTAGTTACACATATTCTACCCTTCATACGCCGCCGGAACAGAACAGAAGGTCTCCTGCTCTTGCACGTCGCACCACGCTTCTGAGGATGTTTCTTGCACCCACAAGGTTATAAGAATCCTTATCAAGTACCATCACCTTCGCATCTGCTCCTATTTCGATGGTCCCGCAGTTTAGACCGAGTGCAAGCGCACCAGACCGGGTACACATCCCGAGCACCTGCTGCTCGCTCAGAGCAAAAACCGAAGACAAAAAACGCATCTCTGCAAACATATCCACCGAATTAAACATCACGTTGTCGGTTCCGGCAGCAACGGTCACATCCGCAGCAAACATCGCCTCAACCGGCGGCACACCAACTCTGGTCAGGAGATTTGATTGCAAACAGACCGCAACCGGGATATCATGATCAGAAACCCTGTGAAGGTCATCAGTCGATGCGTGTGTCAGGTGTATCAGGAGATCCGGGGTTAACGCCAGCGCATCCCTGATATCTGTCGAATCGAGTTCGCCTGCATGGATCGCAAACCTGCCGCCGCATTTCGTTGTGCACTCCGCGATTGTCGCTGAGACCCCGTCGTCGTAATCACTCGTGCTGCTGATCCCGATGCCATCCGCGCAGCCAAGGATCGAACCGATCTCATCTTTAAGGTCTGTCGCGCCACCCCTGTCATCATCGCTGCCATAGACACCATCACCATCGCCACCGCCAGAACCTGCTGGTCTGCCAAAGATCACCGTATCCACAGGAGCAGAGCTTGCCGCCTGTTGCAGTGCCTGCACCCCGCGCAAGCCCCCCTCCCTGAAATCAGCGAATGCCGATGTGCCGGTTGCAGCCATGTCGCGGATGCTTGCCCGCATCGCCCGCACAAGATCGTGCGGGTCAGTTGTGCGCAGCACCCTGTGCTTGAGTCCATCAGGCGGTTGCACGAGACTGGCAAGATCTGTGACCGGGGGGTCTTTTAGCACCGAGTCGCCAATGTGGGTGTGCGCATTCACAAAACACGGCACGATGATTCCGTGTGCCAGCGCGTCCACCGATCCGGGTTCTTCAGAAACCTCTGCGATAACACCATCCCTGATACGGATGTAGCCTTCTACCACCTCAAAATCATCGCCGCAGAGAATGCTTCCCGAGAGCAAATATTCTTCCATCACGATTTGGGTTCTCTGATATTATCCTTGATGTTGTCCATGGCACCGTTCCGGATCCTGCCGTCAACCTTTCCCCCGATACTTTCAAATGCGTCCTTGACGCTCCGGTCCGGCGCATCCGGAAGCTCAATGCCAGCCAGCCGCTCAAGCATCTGATAAACCAAAAAAAGGTACGAATCCGGTTCGTCGGTGATGCTGATAGAATCGTTGTCCGCTCTGGTGAGTTTCATCGTGATGCTTCGTGGTGTGCCTGTTTCGTCGTAATTGGTAGTGAAATATGTCTGTTTCAGTCCGTCAGGCTGCTCCAGGCAGATCACCGCATCCTCTGCTCGTGCACCATAAAGCGAAACAAGATAGCGGAGAAACGTAAGAACCCGCTCAGACACGCCTATCTGCTCGTACTCGGCAAGCACCAGTGGATCATTGGTGAACAGCGGAGACGCTATCGTCTGCTCGACCGCCTCACCAAACGCCAGGGCAAGAGCCATCGCAAGATCGTCGCGTGTGCCATCATCGATCTCCTGCAAGTGATATTCAATCAGATCCCGGACGCTCCTCCCACCAGGATCGTTTTTCAGGATCTTTGCGATCGCAACCCCGCCCTGCTTTATGGTTTTGTCCAGTTCCGGGGTGAAGACCGTTTTTGCATCATTGCCGGTTTTTATTTTCCTTACCATCATATCCCTGATCACAATTGTGCCGCGCGTACATAAAAATACCTGCCAGTGCGCCGCACCCCGTTCTGATGAGCAACATGAGACTTTTTAATTTCTTCCGGAGTACGTGTTTAGCCAACCACAAGATTACACAGATTTCCACAAGATTTCTGTGTTAATCTCGTGTAATCTCGTG